>CAZSRK010000014.1:33993-48424 GCA_964609305.1 uncultured Oscillospiraceae bacterium | reverse complement strand
ATCTGTTTTACAGCGGGAATGAGACCGCGTTTTACGGCTACAACACCGCCACAGGTGAGAACGAGAAGATACTCAACTGGCTTGACTCCGACATCGACGGCAGTAACCTCAATTTCATAATGCCGCTGGAGGACGGGCGCATCCTGTCCATGAGCAGCGAGTGGGACAGCAATTACTCTGAGCAGACATATAACCTGATAACTCTGGTCAAGACCCCGTCGTCCGAGCTGCCGCAAAAGACGATACTGACCTATGCCTGCACCTACCTCGACTGGAACATGCGCAGTCTGATTTTGGAGTTTAATAAGACAAACGACAAATATCGCATTGAAGTGCGCGATTATTCGGAGTATAATACCGATGAGGATTATTCTGCGGGCCTGACCAAGCTCACGACGGAGATCGTCTCCGGCAACGTGCCCGATCTGCTTCAGACGAGCGAACTGCCCATTGACAGGTATGCGGCCAAGGGCCTGCTTGAGGACCTCTATATCTATATGGATGCAGATGCGGAGATGAGCCGCGACAAATTCGTGCCGGCCGTGCTCACCTCTCTCCAGACAGAAGATGGAAAGCTCTACCAGATGGTCAGCAACTTCAGCGTTTACAGCGTTATGGGTGACGGCGAGAAGGTCGGATACGAGCCCGGCTGGACCCTTGACGAGCTTCAGGCTGTCATGGCGCAGCTTCCCGAGGACACAGATGTGTTCAGCATAGGCACGACTCAGGACAGTGTTTTGAACTTTGCCATCTCCTTCGGCATGGACGACTATGTCAACTGGGAGACTGGCGAGTGCAACTTCGATTCCGAGGACTTCATCTCCCTGCTCGAGTTCTGCAACAGCTTCCCGGCCGAATTTGACTGGGAAAACTACGAGTGGACCGAGGAGTGCGCCGCCTTCTTCAACGGCGAGAAGAGTGCGCAGGACACCGCGAGCCTTATCCAGAGCCGCGTCAATATTTACGTCAACGAACAGAGATAACCCCCGCCTTTGCACGGAAAAGGCACCATCCGGAGGGGCCCTCATACGGGGCCCTTTCGCCCGGCGCGGGCTGAAAGGAGAGGAGAGTAAGCCATGGAAGAGGTAAAACCCAGGAAGCGGCGTATCCGCAAGCGGCCCAGCCGCAGGATTGTCGGAGACCGGCTGCGCTCCTTCGGCTTTATCGGCCCGAGCGCACTGGGCGTCGGGCTTTTTTTCATTGTTCCGTTTATAATCGTCGTATACTATTCCGTCATAAATAACCCGATACAGCGCGAGTTTGTGTTCCTTGACAACTTCATCGCGCTGTTTAAGAATTCTTCTTTCCGCATTGCAGCGTCGAACACGCTCAAGTTTTCCGCCATGGCCGTGCCGCTGGCCGTTGTGCTGGCGATAGTGCTTGCGCTGATGCTTGAGTGCCGTATCCCGCTCAAAAGCCAGTTCCGCACGTTTTTCCTAAGCCCGATGATGGTACCCATCGCCTCCGTCGTGCTTATTTGGCAGGTCGTGTTCCACTATAACGGCACGCTCAACGTGTTTCTGTCCGTGTTTGGCCTGGACAAGATCGACTGGCTCAAAAGCGACTATTGCCTGCTGGTGATACTCGTCCTGTTCCTGTGGAAGAACCTCGGATACAATATAATACTGTTCATGGCGAACCTGAGCAATATACCCAGGGAGCTGCTGGAGGTCGCGGACGTCGAGGGGGCCTCCGCCGCGTACAAGTTCTTCCATATAAAGCTCCGCTATATGTCTCCGACGGTTCTCTTCGTCGCCATCCTTTCGCTGATCAACTCCTTCAAGGTTTTCAGGGAGGTATATCTGCTTACCGGCGATTATCCGTATGAAGGGCTATACATGCTTCAGCACTTCATGAATAATACATTTAAATCCCTTGACTACCAGAAACTGTCCTCCGCGGCCATTGTCATGGCCATCGTGATGGTCATCATCATCGCGCTGCTGTTCGTGCTTGAGGACTGGTTCGGAAAGGATGTAGAGGGATGAAGAAAAAACGCTATTTCGGCCGCGGCGCGATGTTCCTGCTGTGCGCGTTTTTCGCTGTGGCTTTCCTGCTGCCTACGGTCCTGACAATAACCAACTCATTCATGTCCCAGTCCGAGATAAACGCAAACTACGGCGTCGTTTTCTCCGGTGGGGCCCAGGAGGGCGGCAAGACCTATATGTCAGAGACTGTCAATCTCAAATTCATCCCGGACAAGGTCAGCTTCTCGCAATACATAACCGTCCTGTTCAAAAGCCCGGAGTACCTGATGAAATTCTGGAACTCCGGGATACTCGTCGTGCCGATAGTGCTCCTCCAGGTGGGCATAGCCTCGCTCGCGGCGTACAGCTTTACGCGCTACCGCTCGAAATTCAAGAGCTTTCTGTTCTTTTTCTACGTCATACTCATGCTCATGCCGTATCAGGTCACGCTTGTGCCGAACTATCTGGTCAGCGACTTGCTGGGCATACTCAGCACCCGCTGGGCCATAATCCTGCCCGGCATGTTCGCGCCGTTTTCGGTGTTCCTGCTGACCAAGTTCATGCGGCGCATCCCTGGCTCGCTGATTGAAGCTGCCAAGCTCGACGGCGCAGGAGAATGGCAGATATTTACAAAAATTTGCCTGCCGCAGTGCCGCTCGGCCCTGTACTCCATCGCCATACTCGTATTCATTGACTACTGGAACATGGTTGAACAGCCGATAGTCCTGCTGTCCGACGCGGAAAAGCAGCCGCTGTCGGTATATCTGTCCACTATCAATTCCGGCGAAGTCGGTATTGCCTTTGCCGTTGCGGTCATATATATGGTACCTTCGCTGCTTCTGTTTTTGCACGGCGAGGAATACCTTGTCGAGGGCATCGCATATTCCGGCTCTGTCAAAGGATAGGCACTTTGCGTGTTTTTTACGCCGTCCGGCACAGGGGAGCCGTCGACGGTAAGTTTGAGTTTCTTGCCATTCACAGCATAAAAATTCCAAAGAAAAAGTAACTGGGGACTCAGGAGGAAAAAGCAATGACGGAACAAAAGACCAAGAGGAGAGGATGGGTAAAAAACGCGGCGATCATTTTTCTTGCCGTGCTGCTGATTTTGACCTTCCTTTCCAACACCATCATGAACCACTCCCTGCCCGAGGTCGCCGCGCAGTATGTGTCCTCCGGCACGGTCACAACGCGCGTGCGCGGGACCGGCTCCGTCACTGCGATAGAAAATTACGAGGTCAAGATAACGCAGTCAAGGAAGATCCAGTCTGTGGCCGTGCGCGTCGGGGACGAGGTGTCTGTCGGCGACACGCTCATCTACCTGAGCGCGGATTCCAGCGAAGAGCTCAAGACCGCGCAGGACACGCTTGACGATCTCCAGCTTGCGTATGAAAAGGCGCTCATAAGCGCCGCGGGCAGCGATTATGCCAAGGAGAACCGCGACATACAAAACGCCCGTACTGCGCTCGAGGAGGCGGAGGCGGCGCGGGATGCTCTGCCTGTCGTTACGCAGGAGCAGGTCGGCTCGGCAAAAGCCGCGCTCGACTCCGCAAACGCCGCCGTGACCGCCGCCGAGGCGCAGGTCATGTCCGCGCAGGCCGAGGTCGACACCGCACAGGCGAATCTGGATGCGCTAGGCGGGTATGACCCCGGCAGCTCCGGCGGGGATTACAGCGCCGTTACCTCAGCACAGAACGCGCTCACCGCAGCGAAAAACACGCTTGCGGCCAAAGAGATCCAGTATGGCGCCGACTACGATGCGATGGAAGCGACTGCCAACGCAAATCGCGGGACCAATAGCCTTGCCGTCTACATGCAGTATTTGGCGGATGTATATTCACAGTACGCCCCGCCTGCCGGCGAAGATACCCGTACACCGGAACAGAAATCCCAATACGAACAGTATCTGGCGTATACCGAGATAACCGAGGCGCAGGCGGCCGTTTCCGCTGCGCAGATCGCCTATGACGCGGCATACAACGCGTATTATGCGGGAGTCTCGGACGGAAATGCCGCTGAGTGGAACAGGCTTAACAACATACTCACGCAAAAGAAAGAGGTTCTTGCGCAGATGAACAGCGTCAAGTCCGAGGCGGAGGTGACGCAGTTTACCGCGCAGTCTCAGTATGACGATCTGACGGCCAAGCGCGATGAGCGCAAGGCGGCTGAGGACAACGTCAAGACCTGCACCACCTCGCTCGAGGATCTTATCTTCGCGCTGCAGGAACAGCAGAAGGCCGACGGTATCACCTCGGCGACCACTGCGCTCGACCTTGAGGCGCAGCGCAAGGACATCGCGGAGCAGCAGGAACTGATTGCGCAGCTCCAGGGCGATGCCAACGGCGCCAGCGTTGAAAGCCAGGTCGCCGGCACCGTCGCGAGCATTTCCGTCACTGCCGGCGACACGGCCGCGCCCGACACAGCGCTTATGACCATCGAGGTCGGGGACAGGGGCTACACCCTCTCTTTCTCCGTTACAAACGAACAGGCCAGAAGGGTCAGCGTCGGCGACACGGCCGAGGTCTCTAACTACTACTGGGGCGGGGACATCAGCGCAACCCTGACCAATATAAGAAATGACCCCGAAAACCCGCAGACGAACAAGCTGCTGACCTTTGACGTGAGCGGGGATATCGAAGCGGGCACACAGCTTACCCTGTCCGTGGGACAGAAAAGCGCAAATTACGATATGATCGTGCCCAACAGCGCGCTCAAAAGTGATACGAACGGCGATTTCGTGCTCGTTGTGATCGCAAAGAGCTCACCGCTCGGCAACCGCTATGTGGTCCAGCGTGCGGACGTGCAGATCCTTGCCTCCGACGACACGAACACTGCGGTATCCGGCGCCCTTGCAGCAGGCGACTTTGTCATAACGACCTCCACCGCTCCGCTTGAGCCGGGCATGCAGGTCCGCATGGCCGAGGGCTAAGCCCCATTCGGATGCGGCCGGGACATAAAGCGTGAAAAGCGAGGAAAACACATATTGATTCAGGAGGGCCGGAGCGTATGAAAAGTAAAAGGAAAATAGCGCTGGCCATCGCCGCGGCGGTCATGGCCCTGCTGGCCGGGGTTTGCGGCGTGGTGATGGCGGTGCTTGCCGGCACGCTTGAATCGCAGCAGGCCGCCGAACGCTGGCGCGGCGAGAGCGAGGAACGCTTTGCGCAGGTCAGCGTATTCTTCCCCGTCGGCTCGGAACTTGACGATATGAGCCTGTACTCTTTTCATGACACTGTCGAGTCAAAGCTGGTGGAAGGCGGGCTTGAACAGCCGGAGACCGGGTCGCTCTGGACCGAGGGATATTCGGCCAAGGGGCAGATAACCGTCGAGGGCTCGCGCGGCTCGAGCCAGGTCACGGCCATGGGCATCGGCGGGGACTTTTTCGTGTTCCATCCGCTGCGGCTGCGCTCCGGCAGCTATATATCCGGCAGCGATTTGATGGACGATCGCGTCGTACTCGACGAGGAGCTGGCGTGGCGGCTCTTCGGCGGCGTGGAGCTCGAGGGGCTGACTGTTACGATCGGCGGCGAGCCGTACTATATTGCCGGCGTTGTCGAAAGGGAGACGGATTTTGCCAGCAGCAAAGCCTATAATGACGGGCCGGGCATCTTCATGTCCTACTCCGCGCTGGAGAGCCTGGGCGCGTGCAGCGGCATAAGCTGTTATGAGCTTGTGTGCGCCGACCCGATTTCCGGCTTCGCCGAGAGTATCGTGGCCGAGGGGCTTTCAAATGACGGCGCGTACCCGGTCGTTGAAAACAGCTCGAGATACTCGCTTGGCTCTATTTTCCGCGTCATCGGGGATTTCGGTGAGAGATCCATGAACAACTACGGCGTCGTGTATCCATACTGGGAGAACGCCGCAAGGCTTATAGAGGACTATATGGCGCTTTTCCTGGTATTGCTTATCCTTTTTGCATTGCTGCCGGTTTCATATCTGGTTGTGTTTGCATTCATATGGGCGCGCCGCGGGCTGAAAGCGGCGAAAGTGGGCGTTGTGCACCTGGCGGAAAACGCTCAGGACAAACGTTACAGGAATTCCGCCGAACGCCGGGATGAGCGCGCAAGGCGCAAGATCGCCGGAAAACGCGCCAGAGCTGAAGAAAAACGCGTTAAAACCGCTGAAAAGGCCGCAAATGCCGGAAGGAAGCGTTCCAAAACCGGAGGCAGGCATGTAAAGCCCGGCGGAAAACACAGCGGGGAACGGGAAAAAGAGACCGTCTCCAGCTTAGCGGAGTGATGTAACATGGAAACCGAAAAACTTTATTATATACGTCCCGCGATAACGCAATTTTCCGCGCGCGTGCTCTCCTGCCGCAAAGCGGAAGAGGGATGGGAGCTGATCCTTGACAGGACGGCCTTCTACCCCGGCGGCGGGGGACAGCCCTGCGACCTCGGCTCCATTGACGGAGCCGGGGTCGGGCTTGTTTTTGAGCGGGAGGGCGAGCTTATCCACATGGTGTCCGAACGCTTTGAGCCGGGACGGCAGGTGCGCGGGAGCATCGACGCCGCGCGGCGTCTCGACTATACCGAGCAGCACACGGCCGACCACGTGCTCACAGGCGTCATTCACCGGCGCTGGGGCTACGACAACGTCGGCTTCCACATGGGAGCGGAGACGACCACGATCGACTTAAACGGCCTGCTCTCACCCGAGCAGCTCGCTAAAATGGAGGACGAGGCAAACGCCGTGGTACGCGCGGATCTGCCCGTGCTTGAGAGTTTCCCGACCCGGGATGAGCTGGACGCTCTGGAGTTCCGCAGTAAGAAGGAGCTTGACGGTGCCGTTCGCATCATAAGCATACCGGGCGTTGACGTGTGCGCCTGCTGCGGGACGCATCTTGAACGCACCGGCGGACTAGGCCTGATAAAGGTGCTGTCAATGACACACCTGCGCGGAGGGATACGCCTTGAGATCGTTGCCGGCGCACGTGCCTGGCGCGTCATGGCTGCGGTATTCAGGGAAAACCACAAAAACTCCGTGCTGCTTTCAGCACGGCAGGAAACTACCTCCGCGGCGGTCGAGCGCCTGCTCGGGGAGCAGGAGAGGCTCAGGCAGGAGCTGGCCGCGACCGAGAAACGCTGGTATGCAGCGCAGGCGAAGTCCTGCACGGACGGGGAAAAGGCGCTTGTCTTTGAACAGGGGCTCTCCCCCGGACAGCTTCAGCGTCTGGCAAACGAGCTGATGGAGAGGACCGGGGCCCTGGCAGCGGTGTTCTCCGGTTCGGATGGGGAGGGCTGGAGCTACGCTATGGGCCGCCGCGGAGGTGATCTGCGCGATCTTACAGCGCGCATGAACTACGAGCTCTCCGGCAGAGGCGGCGGAAGGGAGTCTTTCGTGCAGGGGAAGCTCTCGGCCAGCCGCGCGGAAATAGAGGCGTTTTTCGACACGGTGTAATAAGGAAAACAGTGAACATGGAAAATCACGGCGCCGCAGGGTTATGCCCTGCGGCGCCGTGATTATTTTGGACAGTATTCAATGTGTGCCGGGCGGAGATGCACGGCGGAAGGCTATTTGCTCTTTTTCCATCCGGCCGAGCGCGCCAGACGGTGCATGAGAAAGCTGGAGACAGCACAGATAAGAGCGCCTGCGAGAAACGAAAGCTCCGACAACAGGCCCTGCTGCCGGCCGACAAAGATAAGGTATCCCGCTTCGCCCAGCACAGCCAGAGTGGCGGCGGCGAACAGTGCCAGAGAAGTCTTTTCGATACGCTTTGCCCCGCGCTCGTACTGCTTGCGGTTGAGCCTTCCGCCGGCGTTCCAGACCTTGACGGCGTCGATCAGGCACATCACCGAGATCATCAGCGAAAGCACATAGGGCAAAAGCACATAGAATCGGTAAAGGCTGCGTACAGGCAGAAAGCCGATGGCCAGCATGCAGGCAAAGCCCAGCACCGAAAGTGCGGTCATACCCATATTGTACCGGCGAAGCTGTTTATCCGTGCCGTTGAACACAAACCAGTCGCCGGTGTAGACAAATGATTTTCCGACAAGTTTATAGTCGTCCAGATATTTTCTTCTGCCGCGTTTTTTGGTCGTCTGTTTTTTATCCATCAGGATTTTCTCCGTAAGTCAGAAGCCGCCGTCGGTTCAGGGCAGCAGCGATTCAATGGCGGCGGCGCAGTCGTCCCCCGTGCGTTCCCAGCAGGCGCTGTGCGAGACGCCCTCGGCCAGAAGCAGAACCTTTTCCGCCGCGCAGGCGTCATAGAGCGACTGCGTCCACTCGTCCGGGGAGAATCCGTCGTCCGTGCCGCAGATAAAGACTGTTGGGGTCGACGACAGGGACACGGCCTCGACGACATCCATGTCGTCCGGCGAGAAACCAAGCACCTGCCTTATCGTGAACTTCATAACGAAGCGTTCGAGCACTCCGCTCATCTCAAACTGGCGGTCTGCCTGATATGTGACCAGCGTTGTCAGGTCCGTGCTCGCGCTCTCGGCCACGACGAGCTCTATCGTTATTCCCGTTGTGTTCTCGTTTTGCAGATTGGCCATAAGTTCCGAATTGCCGCACATGAGCAGAGCGGCGTTGGCGCCCATGCCCTCCCCGTGCAGGGCATAGGTCTGCACGCCTGTCTCCGCCTGGACCGCGTTAAGGAGGTCGTAAAGGTCGTATTGCTCATAAAAGCCGAGAACCGTTATGCTGTCATTTCCATCATGCCCGCGCATCTGAGGGATGAGTATATTGTACCCTCGTTCGACCCAGAACTCAGCCCAGCGCAGCGCGAAATCCTGGCTGCGCCCGTAAGCGTGCAGGAGCACGGCAGTGCGGTCGCTGCCGGCGTCATAGTAATCGGTGGTCAGCGTAGTATCGCCTCTTATGTACCGGGCCCCGGCCGAGGAGGTGGAAAAGCTTATCTCGCTGTGCGCCAGCGCGCCGAGCGCCTCAAGCCCGGCCTGCGCCAGCGCGCTTTGCTGCGCGCGCAGCTCGTCCGAGCCGTACCAGTCCGCGTCCTGAGGCAGGAGGATGTTGCCGTCGCTTCGCTCAAAACAGATAGAAAACAGCGCGGAGGCCGTACCCATTTGGCTGTATACGGCGAATAGTATGCAAATCACGATCACGACTACGCCGAATATTATCGTGCTGCCAATTTTCGCTTTTTTGTTATTCATGTACAAATCTCTCCTCGGGGAGTGCATATGATTAATCAGTATATCAGAATACCCATGAGCGAATCAAGAAGTTATCGAGATTTACATGGAAAAATTGATTAAACGGCCATGATTTTGTACGGTTTATGAAAATCGTTCCGCTTTACTTTTAGACACTGGTGTGTTAACATATTTTAAATATATTACAGGGCCTGCTGGGCCCTGATCCAAACAGAGGTGATGCTCATGTCCTTTAAGTTTATTGGCGGCGTGCACCCGAACGACAAGAAGGCTCCGGCGAACGCCGCCGCGGTCACAAAACTGCCGGTGCCGCCACAGGTCGTTATCCCCATGTCCCTGCACATCGGTGCGCCCTGCCAGCCGACCGTAAGCGTCGGCGACGAGGTAAAGCTCGGCCAGAAGATTGGAGATGCCGCCGCGCCGGTATCCGCACCCATCCATGCCTCCGTCTCCGGCAAGGTCGTGGCAATAGAGCCCAGGCTCCATTCAAACGGGACGATGGTAAATTCCGTTGTCATCGACAACGACGGCCTCGACACCCCGTGTGAGACGATCGCGCCCCACTCCGAGGAGGAGTTGGAGGACCCGGGCAGCATCGCCGCGATAATCCGTGAAGCCGGCATCGTCGGCATGGGCGGCGCCACCTTCCCGACCGCATTCAAGATAACCAGCGGCAAGGGCAGGGTCAACACCCTTATCATCAACGGCGCGGAGTGCGAGCCGTACATAACCAGCGACCACCGCACCATGCTCGAGCATCCGGACGAGGTGCTCGGCGGCATAATGCTGCTCATGCGCGCCTGTGGTGTGGACGGGGCGACCTTCGCCATAGAGAAAAACAAGCGGGATGCGATAGACCTGCTTAAAAAACACAATCCACAGGGCTCCGGAATAGAAATCCTCGCGCTGCCCTGCCGATATCCGCAGGGCGCTGAAAAACAGCTTATCCGCACCGTCACGGGCAGGGAGGTCCCTCCCGGCGGGCTGCCCGCCGACGTCAGCTGTGCCGTGTTCAACACCTTTACCGCCTATTGCGTTTACAGGGCCTGCTATGAGGGGTATCCCGCCATAGAGCGAGTCGTGACCGTCTCCGGCTCCGCGATAAGCCGGCCGCAGAACGTTCTCGTGCGCGTCGGCACCCCGCTGAGCTTCGTGTTCGAGCAGTGCGGCGGGTTCAAGTCCGAACCGGATAAGGTCATCATGGGCGGTCCGATGATGGGCAACGCCATGTACGACCTGTCCGTCACGACCACCAAGGGCACCAACGCGCTTTTGGCTTTCTGCGAAGATGAGGACAAAACCGTGGAAAACCCGCACTGCATCCGCTGCGGACGCTGTGCCCAGGCCTGCCCGATGAAGCTTCTGCCCATGTACCTTTATATGTACGAGCAGAGGGACGATTATGAGATGATGGAGAAATACCACATCACCGATTGCATAGAGTGCGGCGCGTGTACATATAACTGCCCTGCGCGCCTGCATCTGACCCACTCCTGCCGGACCGGCAAGGCCAAGCTTGCGGCTAAGGCCGCCGCCGACAAGGCCAGGGCCGAGGCAGCCAGAGAAAAGGAGGCAAAGTGAACATGGAGAAAAAGAAACTGCTCACAGTGTCTTCCTCGCCGCATATCCGCAATCCGGAGGACACCAGAAGCGTGATGCTCGACGTTATCATCGCGCTTATCCCCGCGCTTGCGATGAGCGTTTACGTTTTCGGGCTGCGCGCTCTGGCGCTGACGGTCGTATCCGTTGCTTTTTCGGTCTTTTTTGAGTGGGGCTACCGTAAGCTGATGAAAAAGGACTGCACAATCGGGGACCTGTCCGCCGTGGTGACCGGCATGCTCATTGCCTACTGCATACCCGCAAACGCCCCCTACTGGCTGCCCGTCATCGGCGCGTTCTTTGCCATCGTTGTCGTAAAGCAGCTCTACGGCGGTATCGGCAAAAACTTTGTAAACCCCGCGCTGGCAGCGCGCGCCTTTCTGTTCTCCTGGCCTGTCATCATGAGCACATGGATGGTGCCGTTTTCCTATGACAGCATCTTGAATCTCTCCGCCGACGCTGTGACCGGCGCCACGCCTATGAGCTCGCTCCACAGCGGAGTGATCCCTGATGCGTCGCTGATGGATATGTTCCTGGGCTACATCGGCGGCTCCCTTGGCGAGGTTTCGGCCCTTGCGCTGCTCTGCGGCGGGCTGTACCTTGTGCTGCGCAGGATAATCACTGTGCGCATACCGCTGTCGTATCTGCTGACCGTTGCGGTCATTACCTTCATTTTCCCCCAGAACGGCAATGGCCACCTTGAATGGATGCTGTATAATCTGCTCGGCGGCGGACTGATGCTCGGCTCCATATTCATGGCCACGGACTATACGACCAGCCCCGTTACGCCGAAAGGACAAATCATCTACGGGATAGGCTGCGGCCTGCTGACGGTGTTTATACGATATTTCGGATCCTATGCCGAGGGCGTATCCTATGCGATACTTATTATGAACGTGTGCGTGTGGCTGATCGACAAGTGCACGCTGCCCCGCCGTTTTGGCGTGTCCCGTGCGGATCTGAAAAAGGAAAAGCGTGAAAAGAAAAAGGCAAAGGAGGCGCAGACGTCATGACAGAGACGAAGAAGAACGAAAACTCCATGTCCCGCCTTGTTATCGTTCTGTTCGTGATAAGCGCGGTGACGGCGCTGCTGCTGGGCCTCGTCAACTACATCACCTACGAGAAGATCGACGCCATCAAAGCCGAAAAAACCAACCAGGCTCTCAGCGAGGTCATGCCCGGCGACTTCACCTTTGAAGAGCTGGACGTCGAGGTATCCACACAGGAGGTCACCTGTGTGTACGCCGCCATGACAGGCGGAAATGTCAGCGGATACGTCGTTGAATCCGTCGTATCCGGCTCCCAGGGCGACATCGACATGGTCGTTGGCGTCGACAGCCAGGGCGCGGTGACGGGCGTGGCCATCATCGACATGTCGGAGACTTCCGGCCTCGGCACCAAGGCCGAGGATGAGGATTGGAGAGCCCAGTTTGTCGGTGTTACCACTGAGCAGGCCGTCTCCAAGGACGGCGGGCAGATCGACTCCATCACCGGAGCGACCGTAACCTCGCGCGCCGTAACCAACGGAGTCAATATCGCTCTTGCAACCTTTGCAGAGCTCGGTTAAGGAGGGTTTGCCGTGAATATAAAAAAACAGTTCAAAGACGGGCTCATCTCCCAGAACCCCGTTCTGGTACAGCTTCTGGGCATGTGTTCGACAATGGCGATCACGACCAGCCTGTTCAACGGTGTCGGCATGGGTATCTCCGTGCTGATCATCCTCACCTGCTCCAACATAGTCATTGCGCTGCTGCGCAAGGTCATCCCCTCCAAGGTGCGCATTGCCTGCTACATAGTCGTCATCGCGGGATTTGTCACCATGGTAGACCTGATGCTTCAGGCATACCTGCCTGATCTGAGCGAATCGCTCGGCGTATTCCTGCCGCTGATCGTCGTCAACTGCATCATCCTCGGCAGGGCGGAGGCCTTCGCCTCCAAAAACAGCATCGCCGCCTCCGCCGTAGACGGCGTGGCCCAGGGCGTCGGATATACGATCGTGCTTATCATCATGTGCGTCATACGCGAGTTTCTCGGCAACGGCAGCTTTGGCGGCGGCATACTCAACGGCGGCGCGGGGATACAGATTTTCCCGTCCGAGTACGGTGCGCTGCTGCTCGTATTGCCAGTCGGCGGCTTCCTGACCCTTGGCTGTCTCATCGCGCTGATGCAGTGGGCGACGAACCGCAGCAAGACTAAAAAGACTGAGGAGGTGTCCAAATGAGCCTTACAGGGATTTTTTCCATCGCTCTGGGCGCTATCCTAGTCGAGAACTTCATATTCTCGCAGTTTCTGGGCATATGCCCGTTCATGGGCGTATCCAAGAAGATGGATACGGCGCTCGGCATGGGCATCGCCGTTACATTCGTCATGGGTGTGGCCTCGATTTTCACCTACCTTGTGAACCTGGTGCTGGTTGCGCTCGGGCTCGATTTCATGCAGACCGTGGCATACATCCTTGTTATCGCGGCGCTTGTCCAGTTTGTCGAGATGTTCCTGCAGAAGATGATGCCCTCCCTGTACGAGTCGCTGGGCATCTACCTGCCGCTTATAACCACAAACTGCGCCGTGCTCGGCGTTGCGCTGCTCAATACCCAGAATAACTATAACTTCATTGAGAGCGTCGTCTACGGGGTGACTGGCGGCCTTGGATTCCTGCTTGCGATAGTGCTGTTTGCCAGCGTGCGCGAGCGCCTGGAGTTTGCCGAATATCCCAGGTCCTTCGAGGGCTTCCCCATAGCCCTCGTCTCCGCCGGACTCATAGCCCTTGCTTTCATGGGCTTTACCGGCCTGAAGGTCTGGTAAGGAGGTCGGATAATTATGATGACGATAGTTTACTGTGTGATAGTGCTCGGTGGCCTTGCCGCCGTGTTCGGGCTGCTTCTGGCCTATGCCGCGAAGAAATTTGCCGTGCCTGTCGACGAGCGGCAGGACAGGATCGTCGAGGTCCTGCCCGGTGCGAACTGCGGCGGCTGCGGGTTTGCCGGCTGTTCGGCCTATGCCGCGGCGGTGGCCGCGGGCGAAGCTGCAACCAACTGCTGCCTGCCCGGAGGCAGCGAGACTGCGGCAAAGGTGGCCGAGATCATGGGAGTCGAGGCGCAGGCGACCGAACGCTGCGTCGCACTGGTCAAATGTTCAGGCTTCACGGCGAAAAAGAAATTTGAATATTCGGGTATCGCCGACTGCAACGCCGCGATGCGGCTAGGCGGGGGGAGCGGCCCCAACGAGTGCCCTGACGGTTGCCTCGGTTTCGGTACCTGCGTCAAGGCTTGTCCTTTCGGCGCAATATTCGTAAAGGACGGCGTCGCGCGTGTCGACCACGAAAAGTGTACCGGATGCATGACCTGCGCCGCCGCCTGCCCCAAGAATCTTATTATTAAGGTCCCTTACGAGGCCGACGTAACCGTCGCGTGTAACTCCCGGCAGAAGGGCACCGTGCTGCGCAAGTACTGCGACATCGGCTGCATCGGCTGCTCCATCTGCGAAAAGACCTGTCAGTACGATGCGATCCACGTTGTGGATAACCTCGCGCAGATCGACTATACAAAATGCGTCTCCTGCGGTCAGTGCGCGCCGAAGTGCCCGCGCCACCTTATCCGGGATGCACGGCTCAACACCGAAAACGAGACTGAACCCGTGCCCGTCTCCGTCAGCAGGTTTGCAGAGTAAAATACCTGTTATTTTCCCGGCCGTGCTTTATGCACGGCCGGATTTTTTGCACACAAAAGATAAGGGAGCAACCCATCGCGGATTTTTTGCACA
>CAZSRK010000014.1:3561-33893 GCA_964609305.1 uncultured Oscillospiraceae bacterium | reverse complement strand
CGGATTTTTTGCACACAAAAGATAAGGGAGCAACCCATCGCGGATTTTTTGCACATAAAAGTTAAGGGAGCGACGTAATTTCAGCTTTTTGGCACGGCGTCAACACAGGCGGCACATTTTCTGCGTTTAGGCACGAGGTCTGTGCAAAAAGCGGCGTGCATGCTATTGTGTTTGCAATAGCGCCAAAGTGTGATAAAATATATCTGTTACCAAATGATGCTGTGGAGGCCCACAAATGCCTGAATTTCATGTTGTAAGCGAATATACGCCCTCAGGCGACCAGCCACAGGCCATAGAGGCCCTGGCAAAGGGGCTTGAGATGGGCTTTGAGGAGCAGACGCTGCTCGGCGTCACAGGCTCCGGCAAGACCTATACTATGGCGAAGGTTATAGAAAAGCTGCAAAGGCCCACGCTCGTGCTCGCGCACAATAAGACCCTTGCGGCACAGCTCTGCTCGGAATTTCGGGAGTTTTTTCCTGACAACGCCGTTGAATACTTCGTGTCCTATTACGACTATTACCAACCCGAGGCATATATCCCAAATACTGACACATTCATAGAAAAGGACAGCTCCGTCAACGACGAGATAGAGCGTCTGCGCCACTCGGCCACATCTAGCCTGTTTGAAAGGCGCGATGTTATCGTCGTGTCCTCCGTCTCCTGCATATATGGCCTGGGCGACCCGATCGATTATGCCAACATGGTCATCTCCCTTCGCCCCGGGCAGAAACGCGACCGCGACGAACTGCTCAGAAAACTCGTGGACATACGCTATGAGAGAAACGACATGGGGTTTGACCGCAACATGTTCCGCGTGCGCGGCGACACGGTCGAGATCTTCCCCGTGTACGCAAGCGATTATGCGATACGCGTCGAGTTTTTCGGCGACGAGATCGACAGGATAAGTGAGATAAACCTTGTGACCGGCGCGCCGAGGCGAAGCCTGAACCACGTTGCTATATACCCCGCGTCCCACTATGTCACGACGCATGAAAAGATGGAGCGCGCCATCGCGGAGATACGGCGCGAGTGCGACGAGCGGGTGGCATATTTCGAGGAAAACGGCAAGCTTATCGAGGCGCAGCGAATCGCACAGCGCACGAATTTCGATATCGAGATGATGCAGGAGCTTGGCTATTGCTCCGGCATAGAAAATTACAGCCGCATAATCTCCGGCCGCGCACCCGGCTCCCCGCCGATGACGCTGCTGGATTATTTCCCCGAGGATTTCATCATGTTCATCGACGAGAGCCATGTCACGCTGCCGCAGGTGCGCGCGATGTACGCAGGTGACCGCGCGAGGAAAGAGACGCTGGTGCAGTACGGTTTCCGCCTGCCCTCCGCCTTTGATAACCGGCCGCTCAAGTTCGAGGAATTTTCACAGCGCGTGAAGCAGGTCATCTATGTCTCGGCCACGCCCGCCGAGTACGAGCGCAGCCGTTCGGCACAGATAGCCGAACAGATCATACGACCGACCGGCCTGCTCGATCCGCAGGTCGAGGTACGTCCCGTCGAGGGCCAGATCGACGACCTTATAAACGAGATATCCGTACGCGTCGAAAAGCAGCAGAGGACGCTTGTAACCACGCTTACGAAACGCATGGCAGAGGATCTGACGGATTACCTGACAAATGCGGGCATCCGCTGCCGCTATATGCATCACGACATCGGCGCCATCGAGCGCATGGAGATAATACGCGACCTGCGTCTGGGCGAGTTCGACGTGCTCATAGGCATAAACCTTCTGCGCGAGGGGCTGGATCTGCCGGAGGTGTCGCTCGTTGCCATACTCGACGCTGACAAGGAGGGCTTCCTGCGCAGCGAGACGAGCCTTATCCAGACCATTGGCCGCGCGGCGCGAAACGCCGAGGGCAAGGTTATCATGTATGCGGACACGATAACAGGCAGCATGGATGCCGCGATTACCGAGACCGAGCGCCGACGCGCAAAGCAGAAAGCATATAACGAGGCCAACGGCATCACGCCGAAGACCATAACCAAAAGCGTGCGGGCGCTCATCGAGATTTCCGGAGAGGCGGAGGATCCCCTGCGTGCGGACGAGAACGTGCGCATGACCGCACGGGAGAAGAAGCAGGCCATCGAAAAGCTTGAAAAGCAGATGAAGGAGGCCGCGCGCATGCTCGAGTTTGAATATGCCGCAGTACTGCGCGACAGGATAATTAAACTCAGGGGCGAGAATTAATATGGCTAACTGGAACCCATGGCACGGTTGTCGTAAGCTGTCCGAGGGCTGCCGAAACTGCTATGTATACCGCATCGATGAAAGGCACGGGCGCGACGCGTCCAGGGTGTATAAGACCGGCGATTTCGATTTGCCGCTGCGGAAAAACCAGCAGGGCGAGTACAAGCTGTCTCCGGGGGACCGGGTCTGGACCTGCTTTTCCTCCGACTTTCTGCTGGAGGAGGCGGACCCCTGGCGGCTTGAAGCCTGGGACATGATACGTGCGCGGCCGGATTTGAGGTTTCTTTTCATAACAAAGCGCATAGATCGCTTTGAGCTGTGCCGGCCGGCGGACTGGGGCGAGGGATGGGATAATGTCGAGATCTGCTGCACCTGTGAGAACCAGGACAGGGCAGATTACCGCCTGCCCATCTTCCTTAGACTTCCGATAAAGCACCGGTTCATAATCTGTGAGCCGCTTTTGGGGCATATCGACCTTCAGGACTTTCTCTCAGACGACATCGAACAGGTCACCGTCGGTGGGGAGTCCGGGACGGACGCGCGCCCGTGCCGCTATGAATGGGTGCTCGATCTGCGTGAGCAGTGTATGCGCTCAGGCGTACCGTTTCACTTCAAGCAGACCGGCGCAAAATTCATAAAGGACGGGAAGCTGTACCGCATCGAGCGCAGGCTCCAGCACGAACAGGCAGGAAAGGCAAACATCGATTACTATCCGGTCCTGACTCCCCGGGACGGCTGAAAGGCCGCCGGGCCCGGCCGGAGATAAGATACGGAGACAAAACCATGAAACTTATGATCCTCGACGGCAACAGTATAGTGAACCGGGCATTTTACGGCATACGCATGCTCAATGCACCGGACGGGACGCCGACAAACGGTATATACGGGTTTTTGAGCATACTGCAAAAACTGCTTGCGGAGGAGGAGCCGGACAGCCTTTGCGTCGCTTTCGACCTGGCCGCGCCTACCTTCCGGCACAGGCGGTTTGAGGGCTATAAGGCGCAGCGCAAGGGCATGCCGGAGGAGCTGGCCGTGCAGATGCCCATTCTCAGGCAGGTTCTTGACGCGATGGGCGTCATGCGCCTGGAACTTGAGGGGTATGAGGCCGACGACCTGATCGGCACGGTCTCACGCAGATGCTCCGATGGCGGATGGGACTGCGTTATCGTGACCGGCGACAAGGACAGTTTCCAGCTCATCAACGACCGCGTCACGGTAAAGCATGTGAGGTCCCGTATGGGACAGACGGAGACCACGGACTATACCCCCGGGCGCTTTGAGCAGGAGTATGGCTTCCAGCCGCGGGGAATGGTCGATCTCAAGGCCCTGATGGGCGATTCGTCGGACAATATACCCGGTGTTGCCGGCATCGGGGAAAAGACTGCGCTTGAGCTGATCCGCCGCTTTGGCAGCCTTGACGGGGTCTATGAAAACATCGATTCGACGGACATAAAGCCCGGAGTGAGGAAGAAACTCCTGGCAGGAGAGGACAGCGCAAGGCTGTCTTTTGAGCTTGCGACCATCGTCACCGACGCGCCGCTGGATTTTTCGCCGGAGCAGGCCCGATTCGAGGCAAAATATGGCCCTGAGGTCTATGATATTTTTACCAGGCTGGGCTTTGCGCGTTTTATAGAAAAATGGGGCGTCTCCGACGGAGGAAACACGGCCGGGACCGGGCAGGGACATAAAAGCTGCCCTCGCCTGTCCGTAACGCCCGCGCAGCTTCGCAGGGCGGTACAGGATGCACAGTTTACCGCCGTATCCGTGCCGGAGGACACTCTGGCGCTTGAGATCTGCAACGGAGAGAACGTATACACGCTTTCGCCCTCGGCACCGGAGCCTGAAAAGAGGGAATTTGTGTCCTGGCTGTTCTCAGGCGGAAATGAACTTGCCGCGCATAACGTCAAGGACCTGATGGTAAAGCTTCTCGATGAGGGCCTGCCCTGCGAGGGATTCTGTTTCGACACTGCGCTTGCGGCTTATCTTATTGAGCCAACAGCAAACGGATATGGCCTTGAAACTATCTCATCAAGATACTGTGGAGATAAAATGAGTGGCGCAGAGGCCATATTCTTCCTGCGGGCGCCGCTGGAGTCGGAGCTTGAAAAACAGGGCATGGACAGGCTCCTGCGCGATCTGGAGCTGCCGTTATGCCGGGTGCTGGCGGATATGGAGCGCACGGGCTTTCTCATCGACAGGCAGAGGCTTTCGGAATACGGCCAGGGTCTGCAAAAAGGCATAGAGCAGCTTGAACGCTCGATTTACGAGATGGCCGGTGAGGAGTTCAATATCAACTCCACGCGGCAGCTCAGCGCCATCCTGTTTGAAAAGCTGATGCTTCCGGCCGGGAAAAAGACAAGGACAGGCTGGAGCACAAATGCAGAGGTGCTCGAGTCGCTGCGTGGAAAGCACCCGATAATTGAGCAGATACTCGACTACCGCATGCTTGCAAAGCTCAAATCCACCTATGCCGACGGCCTGCTGAAGGTCATTGCACCCGACGGCAGGGTGCACACAAAGTTCCAGATGACGGTCACGGCCACGGGGCGGCTGTCCTCGGCAGAGCCGAACCTTCAGAACATCCCCGTCCGGCGCGAGCTGGGCAGCGAGATACGACGCATGTTCGTCGCGCCGGAGGGCAGCGTGCTCGTCGACGCGGATTACAGCCAGATCGAGCTGCGCATACTCGCTCATATATCCGGTGACGAGGCTATGAGGCAGGCCTTCCTCGACGGCGGGGATATCCACACCGTCACTGCCTCCCAGGTTTTCGGCGTGCCGCCGGAGGAGGTCACCGCCACACAGCGCAGCAGAGCCAAGGCCGTCAATTTTGGCATAATCTACGGCATCTCCGCATTCTCGCTGGCGCAGGACATCAAGGTTTCGCAGGCCGAGGCCAGAGAGTATATAAACGCTTATCTGGACAGGTACAGCGGCGTGCGCGAGTATATGAAGCGCGTGGTCGAAAGGGCGAAGGAGGACGGCTATGCCGCAACGCAGTTCGGCCGCCGCCGGCCGCTGCCGGAGCTTAAAAGCTCCAACTACAATGTGCGCTCCTTTGGTGAGCGCGTGGCGATGAACATGCCTATCCAGGGTACCGCCGCCGACGTGATAAAGCTTGCAATGATAAACGTCCACCGCCGTCTGCGCGAGGAGTGCCCGGAGGCCAAGCTGGTCCTGCAGGTGCATGACGAGCTCATTGTCGAGTGCCCGGAAAAGGAGGCATCGCGCGTTTGTGATATCCTTGTTGGTGAGATGCAGAGCGCCGTATCTTTTTCCGTGCCTCTCACAGTGGAGGTGCATTCGGGGAGAAGCTGGTTTGATGCAAAGTAAAATATATCCTATCAAGAGATATATGATAGATATTATAGCTGATAAAGATAAAGAGTGCTTTACTCACGGGGACGACTCATGGTCTGCTGCGATGTTTGAGTCGCAGCTTCCGGACGACAGGCACATTTTTCTGGCAGTGGGGCCGCAGGAGGGGCCGTGTGGCTATATCTGCATGTCCCACGTCCTCGACGAGGCGGAGCTCGTGCGTATCGGCGTGTTTCCGCAGTACAGGGGGAAGGGCCTGGGCCGGGCGCTTTTGCACGCGGGGCTGGCCGAGTGCGCCAGGCTCGGCATAGCCGAGGTGAACCTCGAGGTCAGGCAGTCAAACCATACTGCGCGCGCGTTTTACGAAAAGCTCGGCTTCCGTCCCGTAGGACGGCGCAAAAATTACTACTCAAAGCAGGGCGAGGACGCCGTTCTCATGAAGCTTATCATCCGGGAAGGGACTTTTGAAGAATGATTATACTTTCGATTGAATCGACATGCGACGAGACTGCCGTCGCCCTGACTCGCGACGGAAGGGAAATCTTGACTGACCAGATATTCTCTCAGGCCGACCTGCACGCGGTCTATGGCGGGGTCGTGCCCGAGATCGCCTCCCGATCACATGTTGAGGTGATATATCGGCTAGCTGAACACGCTATTAATTCGGCAAATATATCTAAAAAAGATATAGACGCGGTGGCGGTCAGCTATGCGCCGGGACTTATCGGCGCGGTGCTCGTCGGGGTCAATTTTGCAAAGGCAGCGGCCATGGCGCTGGGAGTGCCGATGGTGCCCGTGCACCATATCAGGGGACATATTGCGGCCAACTACCTAGCGTATCCGGAACTGGAGCCGCCGTTTCTCTGCCTTGCAATATCCGGCGGCAACACGCTGATAGTCGACGTGCGCGATTATACGGATATGCGCGTGCTCGGCGCGACGCGCGATGATGCGGCCGGCGAGTGTTTCGACAAGACCGCGCGGGTGCTCGGCCTGGGATATCCGGGCGGCAAGCCCGTCGACGACCTGTCGCAGGGCGGCGACGACAAAAAATACGCCCTGCCCCGCGTACATATCGACGGCGCGCCTTACGACATGAGCTTTTCCGGGCTCAAGACCGCGGTAATAAATATCGCGCATACGGCGCAGCAGAGAGGGCAGGAGCTCGACAGGGCCTCGCTTGCGGCCTCGTTCTGCGCGGCGGTTTCCGACATGCTTGTGCCCAGGACGATGCAGGCATGCCGTCAGCTCGGCTATGACAGGCTTGTGGTCGCGGGAGGGGTTGCGGCCAACTCGCGTATACGCGCGGATTTTGAGCGTGAGGCGAAAAAAGAGGGCAAGAAGCTCTACATGCCGCCGCTGAAGCTCTGCGGCGATAACGCTGCGATGATCGGGGCGCAGGGGTATTACGAATTCCTGGCTGGCGTGCGGGCCGGATCCGACCTGAACGCCTATGCCAATATGGAGCTGTGATGAAGTTGGTTTATATTTCAAATTCCGAACAGGAGACGGAAAAACTCGGGCAGGAGCTGGCCGGTATGCTGCGTCCCGGAAGCGTGGTTGCGATGTACGGGGAGCTGGGCAGCGGCAAGACGGCCCTTGTGCGCGGTCTTGCACGGGGCCTGGGCCTCGACTGCCGCGTGAACAGCCCGACGTTCACGATAGTCAACGAGTACTCGACGCCGGGCAGGACAGAACTTTTCCATTTCGATATGTACCGTCTCGGCTCGTCCGATGAGCTATTCGACATCGGATGGGAGGATTACCTTGCCCGCGGCGGTATCTGCGCCGTTGAGTGGAGCGAGAATGTGGCCGGCGTCTTTGACGGCAGCGAGTGGCGCGTTATCTTCAGCAAGACGGGTGAGAATTCGCGTGAGATTACAGTCGAGGAGGGCGAAGGATGCTGACGCTTGGTTTTGAATCCAGCGCTAAAAGCGCCTCCGTCGCGCTTGTGCGTGACGATGAGCTTATCGCGCAGTATTTCCAGCGCAGCGGCCTGACCCACAGCCGCACGCTGCTGCCCATGGCACAGGACATACTGAAGAATACGGAGACAAAGCTCGACAGTGTCGACAGGATAGCCGTGTCGCATGGGCCCGGCTCCTTTACCGGTATACGCATCGGCGTTGCGACGGTAAAGGGCCTGTGCTGGGGCAGTGAAAAACCTGCCGTCGGCGTCTCGACGCTCGGGGCGATGGCGTATAACGGCCTTGCTTTCGGCGAGGGCGCGCTCATCTGTGCAGCCATGGATGCAAGGCGCAGCCAGGTGTATAACGCCCTGTTCGAGATACGGGTCGGAAAACCTGAAAGGCTCTGTCCAGACAGGGCGATTGCGCTCTCCGAGCTTGCCGGAGATGTAAAAAACTGTGGAAAAACGATATTTGTGGTTGGAGACGGTGCGTGTTTATGCTATAATTATCTGAATGAATGCGGCTTTGACGCGGTGCTGGCGCCCGAACCGCTGCGGGATCAGAACGCCTGGGGAGTCTGCATGGCGGCGCGGGAGCTGTCAGCCGTCTCTGCGGCGGAGCTTTTGCCAGTCTACCTCCGGCTGTCTCAGGCTGAGAGGGAGCGCCAGGCCAGAATGAACTAAAGGAGACAAGATATATGAGTACCGTTCATGTGTTCGACCATCCGCTTATCCAGCATAAGCTCTCCATACTCCGGGACGAGTCGACCGGGGTCAAGGAATTCCGCGAGCTGGTGTATGAGATCGCAATGCTGATGTGCTACGAGGCAACGCGCGACCTGCCCGTCGAGGAAGTCGAGATACGCACCCCCGTCGCAAAGGCGACCGTGAAGCGCCTGGCCGGCAAAAAGCTGGCTGTTGTGCCCATACTCCGGGCCGGCCTCGGAATGGTCGACGGCATGCTTGAGCTGATACCCTCGGCCAAGGTCGGACACATCGGCCTGTACCGCGACCCTGAGACTCTTGAGCCGGTAGAGTACTACTGCAAGATGCCGCCGGATATCTCCGAGCGGGAGGTTATCGTCGTCGATCCCATGCTTGCCACCGGCGGCAGTGCGATCGCTGCCTGCGATTTTCTCAAGAACAAATACGGCTGCCGGCATATCAGGCTCATGTGTATAATCGGCGCGCCGGAGGGCATCGCCGCGATGCAGGAGGCCCACCCCGACGTCGACATCTACGTCGCAGCGGAGGACAGCCACCTCAACGACCACGGATACATAGTGCCCGGCCTCGGCGACGCGGGCGACCGCATTTTCGGTACAAAATAACGCTTAGATACGGGGCCGCACGGAAAGTTACAGGCGCCCGCGCACGAGAATAAAAAACAGGCACGGCGTTGCGCCGTGCCTGTTTCAGCCTGTCGGGAAAGCGTTTGCGCCCTGCCGGCTTTGCCGACAGCATCCTGCATAGCCCAGTCCACGTCCCCGTAAAATCCGATTCTTCGACCGATTCCGCGCGAAAGATGTTGACAACTTTGTTTGATTGTTGATAAACCTTTGTGCTATACTGAAGAAAATCTGTTCCTGGGAGGCTGGCCGTGTCGGCAGACGGGCTTAAAAAATTCATACTTTCGCACGAGATGCTGACCGCAGTGCTCATTCTGGCGGTCGGCTTTGCCGTGCGCTGCGTCGACATAGGCGCGCTCCCCGGCGGGCTGAATCAGGATGAGGCCTCCGCCGGATATGAGGCCTGGGCGCTGCTCAATTATGGTATAGACCGCTGCGGCAATTCGTGGCCTGTGCTGCTTGAGTCCTGGGGCAGCGGGCAGAATGTGCTGTATTCGCTTCTGGCGATGCCGTTTATCGCCATATTCGGGCTTGACGTGCTGGCATTACGCCTGCCGGCGGCAATATTCGGCTGCGTGACGCTTTTTGTATTTTGGCGGCTGGCCAGGCGCGTGCGCGGCCCGGGCTTCGGCCTGACCGCTCTTTTGACGCTGGCGGTCTGCCCCTGGCATATCATGGCTTCGCGCTGGGCGCTGGAGTCCAATCTGCTGCCCGGGATGCTGCTCATCGGAATATATTTCACTGTTCTCTCACGGGAGAGGGAGTGGGCGCTCTGCGGCGCGGGGGCGTTTTTTGGGCTGTCGCTGTATGCTTACGGCACGGCGTATTTTTTCCTGCCGGTTTTTTTGTGCGCGGCGGTCTGGCTGATGCGCCGCACTCTGCGCGCACGCAGCTTCTTTGTATCGCTGACGGTTTTTGTTATCATCGCGCTGCCCATAAGTGTCTGCCAGCTTATTAATTATCTGGATCTCGACGGCTTTAGCGTCCTTGGCGTAACCTTCCCGAAGCTCACGCGGGCGCGTCAGACCATGACCAGTGTTTTCGGCGGCGGCGGGCTTGACGCCGTATGGCAGAATATAAAGACCGTCCTGAGCATATTGATGACGGGTTCGGACGGGTTTTCATACAATGCCATAAGACCCTGGGGGTTATTCTATGTATTTGGATTTCCGCTGTGCGTCGTGGGGCTGTATTTCTCTCTGTGCACGCGCCGGGACCACCCGCTTGAGAGGCTTATGCGCTGGGCGCTGTACTGCGCGCTGTTCGCCGGATGCCTGATCAGCGGGAATATAAACCGGCTGAACGTCATCTGGCTGCCCGCAGTGTATTTCATGGCGGTCGGCCTGCACTATGTGATGAGCGCCGTCGGGATGTTCGCCGTCCCGGCCGTTGCGGCGCTGCTGGCCTGTTTTGCGATGTTCATGCTCGATTACCAGGCAAGGCTCGCCAGCTTGGACAGTTTTTATCCCGGCCTGGGCGAGGCGATATGTTATGTGGAACAGCTCGATCCGGAGAGCGTCTATATAACCGACCAGGTCAACTCGCCGTATATCTTCGCGTTGTTTTATACGCAGACTGACCCGCACGATTTTATACGGACCGTAGATTATGTAAATCCGGACGGAGCTTTCCGCGCTGTGAGCTC
This sequence comes from uncultured Oscillospiraceae bacterium, assembly GCA_964609305.1. Lineage (GTDB taxonomy): Bacteria > Bacillota > Clostridia > Oscillospirales > Oscillospiraceae > CAKSXP01. The sequence continues at coordinate 23,469 of CAZSRK010000014.1, read as the reverse complement.
GTTTGGGCATTTCCGCTTTGGGCCGGAGCAGGACGCGCAGGGCGAATATTATATCCTGCATTTCAGCGAGGTTTTTAATTTTGATGTCATAGCCACCTTCGGCAGCTATTGCGTCTGCCGGGGTAACACATAGTTTTAAAAGAGGAAGTGAAGCGATGTCAACCGATAATCTCAGGCTCGCCGTACTGATAGACGCGGACAATGCGCCGCGGGACTGTCTTAAAAGCATGATGGAGGAGATCGCTGTCTACGGCACGCCGAACATCAAGCGCATATATGGGGACTGGACCTCCTCACATGTGAGCGGGTGGAAAAACTCCCTGCTTGAAAACGCCGTTACGCCCATACAGCAGTACGGCTACACCACGGGCAAAAATTCCACCGACTCCGCGATGATAATCGACGCGATGGATATACTCTACACGGGCAATACCGACGGGTTCGTACTTGTTTCGAGCGATTCGGACTTCACCCGGCTTGCCCTGCGCCTGCGCGAGGCGGGAAAGTATGTCATCGGTATAGGCGAGCGAAAGACCCCGGCACCGTTCATCGTCGCCTGCGATAAGTTTATATACATAGAGGTCATACGCGAGCGCCTGAAAAAGACCGAAGAGGCCGCAAAGAAAGCCTCGCAGCAGAAGAAAAAGACGCAGACCCCGACAAAGCAGGCCCCGGCCAAGAAGACCAGCAGATCCGCCGAGGAGCCGGCGCAGGAGAAAAAGGTGCCGGATGAGGTCGTCGCGCTTATCGTCGACTCGGTGTCCGACCTGGCCGACGAGGACGGCTTCGTTACGCTGAGCAGCCTGGGCAACCTCATCATCAAGAAGCAGCCGGACTTTGACCCGAGAAACTTCGGCTTCGGAAAGCTGTCGACGATGATGAAATCAGTTGCCCGTTTTGAGGTAGATGAGCGCCCCTCGGCCTCCGACCCGCTTTCTAAACTTGTATATATCAGGGATCTTGACGCATGAAAAAAGACCGCGAAAAAAGGAAAACCCATAAGATCCTGCGCGTAGCGACGCTTTTTGTCGCCGTGTGCGCCGCTATCGTCGTCGACAGCAATTTCCGGCTCACGACGACGGAATATACGCTCGTGTTCGACAATCTCCCCGACAGCTTCGACGGGCTGCGGATTGTGCAGCTGAGCGACCTTCACGGCATGAGCTTCGGAAAGGACAACTCGCGTCTGGTCAGCCGCGTTGCGGAGCTTGAGCCGGACGTCATATTCCTGACCGGCGATTTCATCGACGACGAGGCGGACATTGAAACCTCCGTCACCCTGTGCCGGCAGCTTACGCAGCTCGCGCCTGTGTATTTTTGCAGCGGCAATCACGACTGGGGCAGCGGTCTTGCCTGGGAATTCATGAAGGCGCTTGAGGATTGCGGCGTTTTATGGCTGCACAACGAGTATGACGAGGTCACGCTCGGCGGCGAGAGCATAATCATTGCCGGGGTCGAGGACCCCAACAGCCTTGCTGAGATGACCCAGCCAGACGAGCTGGCCGAGACGATAAGCCTCGAAAAACCCGGGAAATTTGTTATCCTGCTCGGGCACCGCAACGACTGGTCGGAGAAATACCCCGATCTGCCGGTTGACCTCATCTTTTCCGGGCACGGGCACGGCGGCGTTATCCGGCTGCCCGGCGGAGTAGGCCTGCTCGGTACGGAGCACAACTTTTTCCCCGAGTACGACGCGGGCGTTTTCGAAAGCGGACGCTACCGAATGGTGGTTTCGCGCGGACTGGGGGGAAACGGCGTGCTTCTGGTGCCGCGGTTTCTGAATAACCCGGAAGTGGTCTGCGTTACGCTCAAAAGCACATGAAAAAAGTAAAATCCTGATGCACGAAATCGTGCAATCTTTTCCGACCCTGAGCATATAATGTGTGTATGTGTGTGTTTAGGGGGGTGAAGAGATGGGCACGGATATAGACGATCTCATCTATGGCGACGCCGAGGGACGGCCCAGCGATAGATGAACAAAAAGCCTCCGGACGAGGATGAAGTGTCCTTTCATCCCGTCCGGAGGCTTTTATTTTCTGCACGATAGAAGAAACCTCCCGACGCAAATCCGCGTCCGGAGGTTTTTGCTCTGAAAAATTTTAGCATGCGCACAGTCTGTGGCTTTGCCTGAAAAATTTATACGGCGCGCTCAACCTTGCCGCTGCGAAGGCAACGGGTGCAGGCGTAGACATGCTTGGGACTTCCGTCCACAATGGCCTTGACGCGCTTAACGTTGGGCTTCCAGGTGCGATTGGAACGCCTGTGAGAGTGGCTGACCTTGATGCCGAAAGCCACGTCCTTCCCACAATACTGACACTTTGCCATCTTCTGCTGCACCTCCCTGCTTTTTGATTTCGGAAACAGTTCCCTAAAGAACAGCTTAATTATAATAGCAGAAGGAAAATCAAAAATCAAGTCTTTTTTCACATTTTTGGCCGGACGTCCCGCCTGACGGGACTGCCCGGCGAATTTTTACACAAAATAATTGCCAAAACTGTTATATAAGGATAAAATGTATATTGGAAAACGATACTCCCGGGAGGCTGCCATGAGAAGACAAAAATATACCGTGCCGCTCAAAACAATAGTTGAGGAGCATGGCCTTAAAATAGTCAACAGGTCCAGTACCTATGACACGGATCTCATAACCTCGGTCGACATCAACCGGCCGGGACTCCAGCTCACAGGGTTTTACGACTATTTTGATACCGAACGCGTGCAGATAATCGGTAAGGTCGAGACCTCGTATCTCAAGGGGCTGGGGGATGCCGAGCGCGCCGAATCGGTGTCCAGATTCATGTCCACGCGGCCGTCGGCGCTCATCATCTGCCACGGGGTCAATCCTATTCAGGAGATCAGGTCGGCGGCCCGGGAATTTGATGTCAATGTGTTTGAGACGGATATCGACACATCGGAGTTTTCGGCTCAGCTCATAGGTACCCTCAGATCCTACCTGGCGCCCCGCGAGACACGCCACGGCGTGCTTATCGAGGTGCACGGCGAAGGCGTGTTCATAACAGGCGAGAGCGGCATCGGAAAGAGCGAGACCGCGCTCGAGCTCATAAAGCGCGGGCACAGGCTGATTGCGGACGACGCGGTTGAGATAAAGCGCATCTCCCGCACGATGCTGACGGGGCAGGCACCGCAGGTCATAAGGTATTATATGGAGGTACGCGGCATCGGCGTCGTAAATGTCTGCCACCTCTATGGTATCGGCGCCGTCAAGCCCGAAGGCAACATCGACATGGTGATAAACCTAGAGGAATGGGACGAGAACAAATTCTATGACCGTCTGGGTCTGAGCGCGGAGTATACGTCCATCCTGGGCGTGCGCGTGCCGTATATGATCATCCCGGTGCGGCAGGGCAGGAACCTCGCGGTCATAATAGAGCTTGCCGCGATGAACAACCGTCTGAAAAAAATGGGGTATAACGACGCGCAGGCGCTTGCCGACAGCCATGACATGGCCGTCGACAACGGAGCGCTCGGCTAAAGCGGAGGAAAGCTGATATGGACACGATCAAGGCCGCTCTGCGCGAGCTGAAAAAGCTGATGCCGGAGCTTGAAATAAGGCGAAACGAACCTATGAGCGGGCACTGCTCCTTCCGAATTGGCGGGCCTGTCGCAGCTATGACCTTTCCGAAAAGCGGAGAGGAGTGCGAATATCTGGCGCAGCTTCTGGCGAGCTTCGGGATAGAGCCGCTCGTTATTGGAAATGGCACAAACCTGCTCGTGAGCGACGAGGCGCTGGATATATTCGTCATTAAGACCTGCGACGGCATGGGGCAGGCAGAGCTTCTCGATGAGAACACCCTGCGCGCCGGCGCGGGGATAACGCTCTCGCGGCTGGCGGTTTTTGCACGTGACAACGGCCTTACTGGGCTGGAGTTTGCCCACGGCATCCCCGGCTCCCTGGGTGGAGCGGTGACGATGAACGCGGGGGCCTACGGCGGCGAGATGAAGGACGTACTATCCTCGGTGAGCTTTCTTGACAGCGATGCGGAGCTTTCCAGGCTTCCGGCCGGGGAGCTTGGGCTCGGCTACCGGCGCAGCATTTTTTCCGACACCGGGAGCATCATCCTCGACGCCGAGATAAGGCTGACGCCGGGGGACCGGGGGGAAATAGGCGCGCGCATGCGCGAGCTTGCTCAAAAGCGCCGCGCCTCCCAGCCGCTGGATATGCCATCCGCCGGCAGCACCTTTAAACGCCCGGCGACGGGCTATGCCGCGGCGCTGATAGATTCCTGCGGGCTGAAGGGATTCCGCATAGGTGGAGCGATGGTCTCGGAAAAACACGCGGGTTTTGTTGTAAACGTCGGAGGGGCGAGCTTTGAGGACGTGCTGGCTGTAATGGAGCACGTTGTGGATACTGTTCTGGCCCGGACAGGTACGGAGCTGGAACCCGAGGTCAAGATCATAATGTGAACTCATCCCGATAAACCTCTATGAAGGAGGAATGTAAATGGAATTTCTTATAATATCCGGGCTGTCCGGCGCGGGCAAAAGCCGCACGGCGGACATACTTGAGGACCTGGACTACTACTGCGTGGACAACATGCCCGTCGCGCTCCTGCCGAAGTTTGCCGAGCTGTGCCTTGCCACGCGCGGTCGGTATGAGCGTGTGGCGCTGGTCACGGACGTGCGTGAGCGCGCGAATTTTGAGGAGTTGTTCAAGGCCCTCGACTCGCTGTGGGAGATGGAGCTTGATTACCGTATCCTGTTCGTCGAGGCGGATGTGCCGACCATTGTTAAACGCTATAAGGAGACGCGCCGCCGCCATCCCCTGTCGCTCGAGGGCGGCACGATCGAGGACGCCGTCCGGCGTGAGATAAACCTGCTCGAGAGCCTGCGTGAGCGCGCGGATTTTGTCATAAACACCTCGAACCTGACGCTTGGGCAGCTCCAGAGTGAGATTTACAGACTGTTTGTGGGGGAGAACCTGTCACGGACGATGACAGTCAGCGTTATGTCCTTTGGGTTCAAATACGGTCTTCCTATCGAGGCCGATCTCGTTTTTGATGTGCGCTTCCTGCCAAATCCCTATTACGTTGCGGAGCTCAAGAACAGGACGGGGCTCGAACAGCCTGTCAAAGACTTCATAATGAAATACGACGTAACGCGCGAATTTCTCGACCGGCTGTTTGAGCTGATACGCTTTCTCCTGCCCAATTATGTGAAGGAGGGCAAGCACACCCTGACAATAGCCGTCGGTTGTACGGGCGGCCGCCATCGCAGCGTCGCAATAGCAAGCGAACTGACGGATTTTATAAGACAGCTTGGCCATGACGCGAGGCTGTCAAACCGCGACATCGACAAGGGGTAAGTTTGACATGAACAAGCATACACAGCATTTTCAGTCTGACCCGCGAATCGTCGTGATTGGCGGCGGGACAGGCCTGTCGACCATGCTGCGCGGGCTGAAGCTGTATTCCGAAAACCTGACAGCGATCGTCACCGTCGCTGACGACGGCGGCGGCTCCGGAATGCTTCGCACGGAGCTGGGGATGCCGCCTCCGGGGGATATACGAAACTGCCTCCAGGCGCTGGCCAATACCGAACCGACTATGGAGGCGCTGCTGGGCTATCGCTTTACGGAGGGCAGCCTTGCCGGACAGAGCTTTGGCAACCTCTTCCTCGCCGCGCTCAACGGTATGAGCGGCAGCTTTGACGAGGCCGTGCTCAAGATGAGCGAGGTCCTGGCAGTCACGGGCCGCGTTCTGCCCGTCTCGAATGAGGATATACGCCTGGTTGCCGAGTTCGAGGACGGCAGCGAGGTGCTTGGCGAGTCGTGCATCAGTGAGCATAAAACGGGCTCGGACAGGCATATAAAGAGGATCCGCCTGATACCTGAGCATCCGCGTGCTCTTAGTAAGAGCATTGAGGCCATAGAACAGGCGGAGCTCATCATCCTCGGCCCAGGCAGCCTGTATACGAGCATCATCCCGAACCTGCTGGTCGACGGCGTGGCTGATGCGATCGTGCAGTCGGACGCCGTACGCGTCTATGTCCTTAACATAATGACGCAGGACGGCGAAACCGAAAGGTATACAGCCTCAGACCATGTGCGTGCCATAATGGAGCATGCCGGCGGCAGAAAGCTGTTTGACTACTGCCTTGCAAACAACGCTCCGCTGCCGGAGGCCATGCTGGAGCGTTACCGCCTCTCGGATGCTGAACCCATAGCCGTCGATGAGGAGAACATACGGGATTTGGGAGTCTCTGTTATATCCGCGCCCGTGGTGGACGCCAGCGCGGACAAAGCGCGGCACCATCCTCTGGTACTTGCCGGGGAGCTCATGCGCCTGTACAGAGACAAATCACGCACAAAAATATATATTTGAGGTGCAGAAATGTCATTTTCAGCCGGCGTAAAGGCGGAACTGTGCCGTGGGAGCACGTCAAGGCGCTGCTGCGCCCTGGCGGAGAGCTACGGCGTTCTGCTCTACTGCAACACTTTTTCACCCAGGGAGATACGGATAACGACCTCCAGCCGCGATTTTGCCGAGAGGCTGCCGCGGCTGTTCCGGCGTGCGTTTTCGCTCTCGTTTGACACTGTGCCCGAGGCGGGGCATACGGGCAGACTGAGCTTTCTCATCACCGACGCCGATAAGATAGCGCAGATTTTTGCGGCCTATGGCTATGACGCGCGCAGCACGCTTTCGCATCACATAAACCTCGGTATGCTGGAAAACGACTGCTGCAAGGCGAGTTTTGTCCGCGGTGCATTTCTCGCCGGCGGCAGCATAACAGACCCGTCCAAGCGGTATCACCTTGAGCTTGTCACGAGTCATGTGAGCGTCAGCCGGGAGATTTTTGCAATACTTCTCGAGATGGGTTTTTCCCCCCGTTCGACGACGCGAAACGGAAATTATATAACATATTTCAAGCAGTCGGAGGCTATTGCCGACCTGTTCACAACGATAGGAGCCCCGATCGCCGCGATGGATATAATGGGAGCCAAGGTCGAAAAGGACATGCGAAACTCCATAAACCGCAAGGTCAACTGCGACAGCGCGAACGCGGACAAGATAGTCTCTGCCGCACAGGAGCAGCTTGCCGCAATACGGCGCATCGACCGCGAATGCGGGCTGGAGACGCTGCCTCCGCATCTGTATGAAACGGCGCTGCTGCGCATTGCAAATCCGGAGGCGAGCCTTGCAGACCTCGCGATGCTCTCCGACCCGCCCGTCACAAAATCCTGTCTCAGCCACAGGCTTAAAAAGCTTATGGAACTGGACACGCGGCAGCTTATGGCGCAATAGTTTCACGAAAGCCGCGGCGCAGGGAGCATACTTACTCCGCGCTTGACTGGAAAGAGAGAAATCAGAAAAGGAGGCGGACAAGAATGGCCTTTACCCATCTGCATGTCCATACCGAATACAGTCTGCTCGACGGCGCCTGCCGCATCGGGGAACTTGTCGAGCGCGCAAAGCAGCTTGGGCAGACGTCTATTGCCATAACCGACCACGGCGTCGTGTATGGCTGCGTCGCATTTTACAAGGCGGCCCGGGCCGCCGGGCTCAGGCCGATAATCGGATGCGAGGTCTATGTCGCGCCGAGGAACAGAACGGATAAGGAACATGGGCCCGACAGTGAGTACAGCCACCTTATACTGCTGTGCCGCAATGAGACCGGCTATCGCAACCTGTGTTATCTCGTCTCTGCCGCGTTTACGGAGGGGTTTTATATCCGGCCCCGGATAGACTGGCCGCTGCTGCGTGAACATTCACAGGGGCTTATCTGTCTTTCCGGCTGCATCGCCGGGGAGATCCCGCGCCGTGTGCTCGCGGGCGACTACGAGGGGGCAAAGGCCAAAGCACTGGAGCTGGCGGAGGTCTTTGGGCCGGACGGGTTTTATCTCGAGCTTCAGGACCACGGCCTGGAGGACGAGCGCCGCGCCATGTCCGGGCTGCGCCGTATCCATGAGGAGACGGGCATCCCAGTTGTCGTGACCAACGACGTACATTATATAAATAAGGACGACGCCTACAACCAGGATATACTCATGTGTATCCAGACCGGCAAGACGGTCGACGACCCCAACCGCATGAAATTCGGCGACAGCGAATTCTATCTCAAGACAGAGCAGGAGATGCGCGATCTCATGACCGATTTGCCCGAGGCCGTCGAGAATACCAATAAAATTGCCGAAATGTGCAATTACGACTTTGAATTCGGTCACTATCACCTGCCAAAGTTCCAGCTTCCGGAGGGTGAGGACAACAGCTTTGAATACCTTAAAAAGCTGTGCGAGCGCGGTTTTGCCGAGCGTTACGGCGAGGGAACGCCGGAGCTTCGCGCCCAGCTCGACTATGAGCTGGACATGATTAAACAGATGGGCTTTGTCGACTATTTCCTTATAGTCTCCGACTTCATCGGTTATGCCCGGAAAAACGGTATCCCCGTCGGGCCGGGGCGCGGCTCTGCGGCGGGAAGCATCGCGTCCTATACCCTGCACATAACGGATGTGGACCCCATAAAATACAGCCTGTATTTCGAGCGATTCCTCAATCCGGAGAGGGTCAGCATGCCGGATATCGACATCGATTTCTGCGTGCGCCGCCGCGGGGAGGTTATCGACTATGTCTCGCGCAAGTACGGCTCGGACCATGTGGCCCAGATAGTGACTTTCGGCACCATGGCCGCGCGTCAGGCGGTGCGGGACGTCGGCCGCGCGATGAATGTCAGCTATGCCGAGTGCGACACGGTTGCAAAGCAGATCCCCTCTACGCTGAACATGAAGCTGGACGAAGCGCTCTCGCTTTCAAAGCCACTGCGCGAGATGTATGACGGAAACCCCACGCTGCACAGTCTGATCGACACGGCGCGTGCGCTGGAGGGCATGCCACGCCACGCCTCGACCCACGCGGCGGGCGTCGTAATAACCGAAAGACCGGTCTATGAATACGTCCCGCTGGCGAAAAACGACGAGGCGGTCGTCTGCCAGTATCCGATGACAACGCTGGAAGAGCTGGGCCTGCTCAAGATGGACTTCCTTGGCCTGCGCAACCTTACGGTGCTCGACGACGCGCAGAAGCTTGTGCGCCTGCGCGAGCCGGACTTTGATATCTCCCGCGTGCCGGAGGATGATCCCGCCGTTTTCGAGATGCTCTCTGCGGGCAAGACCAGCGGCGTTTTCCAGCTTGAGAGCACCGGCATGACGGGCGTGTGTACGTCGCTGCGCCCGAAGAGCATCGAGGATATAACCGCGGTCATCGCGCTGTACCGTCCCGGGCCGATGGATTCGATACCGCGTTTTCTCGAGTGTTCGGCGCATCCGGAGAGGATAACCTATAAGCACCCGCTGCTTGAGCCGATACTGTCCGTTACCTATGGCTGCATCGTATACCAGGAGCAGGTTATAGAGATCTTCCGGCGGCTGGCCGGGTTCTCGCTTGGCCAGGCGGATATGATACGCAGGGCCATGAGCAAGAAAAAACACGAGACCATCGACGCCGAGCGCGTCGCATTCATATATGGCGACGCCTCGCGCGGCATTCCCGGAGCGGTCGCAAACGGTGTGCCGGAGGTGGTCGCCGACAGCATTTACGACGAGATACTCGATTTTGCCTCCTATGCCTTTAATAAGGCGCATGCCGTGGCATATGCGGTAGTGAGCTATCGCACTGCATATATGAAGTGCCACTGGCCACACGAATATATGGCGGCGCTGCTCACAAGCGTGTTCGACATGAACGGCAAGGTACCGGACTATATCGCCGAATGCCGCGAGATGGGCATATCCGTCCTGCCGCCCGACGTCAATGAGTCGGCCGACGACTTCACCGTGGCCAACGGGAACATCCGCTTCGGCCTTGCCGCAATAAAGGGCATAGGCCGCAGTTTCGTGCGCGAACTGATGGCGGAGCGGGAGCGCGGCGGACCCTTCACCGCCTTTGACGAGTTCTGCCGGCGCATGAGCGGACGGGAGTTTAACCGCCGCGTAGTGGAGAGCCTTATCCGTGCCGGAGCCTTTGACAGCATTGGCTACAAGCGCCGCGCTCTGCTTCAGGTAGCAGAGACGGTGCTTGAGGGTATCGCTGCCGAGGGCCGCAAAAACGTCGTCGGACAGATCGGCCTTTTTGACACGGACGATGGGACGGACGAGGGCGCGGCTTCGCTGGTCCTGCCGGAGGTCGAGGAGTTTTCCGCGCAGGAGCTCATGATGATGGAGCGCGAGGTCACGGGCATGTTCCTGTCCGGACATCCGATGGACCAGTACCGCGAGACAGTACGGCGGCTCGGCGCCGTGTCCATCGGCAGCATAATATCTGATTTTGCGTCCGAAAATGGCCCGGCACGTTTCCGCGACGGGCAGAACGTAGTCGTTGCAGGCATAGTAAGCTCAAGGCGCACGCGCACGACGAAAAACAACACGCTTATGGCCTATGTGAATCTTGAGGACGATACGGGGACCATGGAGCTTCTGGCTTTCCAACGTGCGCTGGATTCAGGGGGTAGATACCTGACGGAAAACGCCGTGGTCGTTGTGGCGGGGCGTATCTCCCTGCGCGATGAAAAGGAGCCTCAGCTCATGGTCGAGAGTGTGCGTCCGGTGACGGAGGCACAGTCCCTCCCGGATGCGCCGAATACCGCTGCCGCGGCGGAGCCGGAACCGAAAAAGGAAACAACGATATACGTCCGGCTGCCGCGACGGGACTGTCCGGCAATGCGCCGGGTGGAGCTGGTGCAGAGCATGTTTCCCGGTGAGGACAGGCTGGTATTGTATTTTGAGGACAGCGGCAAGCGTCTCGGCGCGAAATGCATGGCGCACGAGGCATTCATCAGCGAGCTGTGTGAGCTCGCGGGAGAGGAAAACGTCGTCGTCAGGGAAAAATAACGGAGGTGGCTGCAATGATATACATTGTCGAGGACGACGCTGATATCCGCGAGCTTGTGACCTATGCGCTTAACATGCAGGGGATGGAGACAAAGGGATTTGCATTTCCCGGCGAGTTCTGGCAGGCACTGGATGAGCAGATGCCGGATCTGCTTCTGCTGGATATCATGCTGCCGGATGAGGATGGGCTTGAGATACTGCAAAAGCTGCGTGCGGAGCCGAAAACAAAAAGGCTTCCCGTCATCATGCTCACAGCCAAGGGCACCGAATATGAGAAGGTGCGCGGCCTGGATCTAGGCGCGGACGACTATATACCCAAGCCCTTCGGGATGATGGAGCTTATCTCCCGGGTGCGGGCGCTGCTGCGCCGTGCCGGCGACACTTGTGAGCATACGGACGAGTACCGCGCCGGCGGTCTGGTCGTGAACACGTCAAAGCATACCGTGACCGTTAACGGAAAGCCGGTCTCCCTGTCGCTGAAGGAGTTCGAGGTACTGCGTCTGCTGCTTGAAAACCGCGGCAAGGTGCTCACTCGAAGCTCGCTTCTCGACGCGATCTGGGGATATGAGTTCGACGGCGAAACCCGCACTGTCGACGTACATATGCGCAACCTGCGCAAGAAGCTCGGCCCCTGCGGCAGTATAATAGGCACCGTGCGCGGCGTCGGGTATAAGATCGACTGATTTTGCACGGCGTTCGTGGAGGGCCTTTTATCCGTCCGGCCGTTGCTCTTCCGGCATACGACCGGCCGCGCTCCGCGGCTCCTTTTCCTTTCTGCACGGGCCCGTCCAAAATCCGGTGTGAAATACCGGTTGACACGGGCCGTGACCTGCTGTATATTTATTTCATAATCAATTTGAGGGGCGCTGGGTTTTCCCGGCTGAGACGGAGCTAATCGAGGCTTCGGTACCCTTGCACTCTGGGTGCGGAACCTGATCCGGATAATGCCGGCGTAGGAAACTGTCTTTGGACTGGACAAGACCTGTCCGCATCCTGTCGATATGGGTGCGGATTTTTTAATGTCTTGGAGGGAAAAACTATGAAAAGCAAACTCACGCTGCGCTGCATCTGCGAAGGCGCAATCATGCTGGCGCTGTCCATGGCTCTCAACGCCATCAAGATCTGGCGTATGCCGAACGCCGGGTCCGTCGACCTGTCGATGATACCGATGTTCTTCTTCGCCATCCGCTGGGGCGTAGGCCCGGGCGTGCTGGTCAGCTTTGCATTTGGCCTGCTTCAGATGTTCGTCGATGGCGCAGTCGCCTGGGGTTGGCAGTCGATGTTGCTTGATTACCTGGTCGCCTATATGCCGCTTGGCCTATGCGGCCTGTTCCGTGGCAAGAGCAAGGGCATCTTCGCCGGTATCCTGGTCGGCGGCCTGCTACGCTTTGTCGTGCACTTCATAAGCGGCATAACGATATATGCCATAACCGTGCCGACGGAGCTGTTCAACATAACCTATACCAGCCCGTGGATGTACTCACTTGTGTACAACGGCAGCTATATGGCCATCGATATCGCAATCTGCCTTGTCGTATTTGCCGCGCTGTATAAGCCTCTGAATAAATATATCCTGGCTCAGGACATCGATGCGGCGCGCGCGGCCGCATGAAAATAAACATTGACACCAAAGTGTGCAATAATGTATAATAACGGTCTGGCGGCATGCGCCGCCGGACTTTTTCGCGTCAACTACCGCGGCAAATTTTGCCGCCGTTGAGTATAATTATTCGAAAGGAGTGCACAGATATGCTTCGCACCTACCAGCCCAAGAAGCGTCAGCGCAAGAAGGAGCACGGCTTCCGCAAGAGAATGGCAACATCCAACGGACGAAAGGTCCTCGCCCGCCGCAGGGCAAAGGGCCGCAAAAAGCTCAGCTATTGAGCTGCCGCGGCAGATAAACGATTTCGGAGTTGAGGCAACCTTGAAGTTTACGGAGACGTTGACAAGGAATTATGAGTTCCGCCGCCTTTACTCCCGGGGAAAGACCGCCGTTACGCCGCTGGTCGTCGTATATTGCCGAAAGACAGGACGGGACAAAAACCGTATAGGGTTCACCGTCAGCAACAAGCTTGGCAAAGCTGTCCGTAGAAACCGGACAAGGCGCCGGCTCAGGGAGCTGTACAGGCTGCATGAAAGCGATCTGTGCGTGGGCTATGACCTGGTCATCGTCGCGCGTGTCAAGGCCGTGTCGGCCGAGTTTGCCGATCTGGAAAATGCCCTTATGTCCGCTTTCAGGAAGCTGGGGCTGCTCTCCGGTGAGACAGACCGGGGTGATTTGCTATGACAAAACTGCTTATCGCCTTGGTGACGTTTTACCGCAGGCGTATATCCCCGCTGACAAAGCCGTGCTGCCGCTTTATCCCGACCTGCTCGGAATATGCCCTCGAGGCCCTGCAGAAATACGGCTGGGCAAAGGGCTCCCTGCTTGCGGTGAAACGGCTGTGCCGCTGCCACCCCTTCCACAGAGGGGAACACGATTTCTACGACCCCGTGCCGTAGGAAAAACTTAAGATTGGAGCGACCGAATGTCATTTATTACTGTACCATTCTCGTGGTTGCTTCTGCAGTTATATTATCTGTTCAACAACTACGGCGTCGCAATAATAATGTTCGCCGTTGTCGTCAAGCTCATCATGCTGCCGTTCCAGATGAAGAGCAAGCGCAGTATGATGCGTGTGACCCGCTTCACGCCCCGGCTCAAGGAGCTGGAGAAGAAGTATGAGGGCAACAGGCAGAAGTACCAGGAAGAAGTGGCCAAAATCTACAAGGAAGAGAAGCTCAACCCCATGTCGGGCTGTCTCTGGTCACTCATACCGTTTCCGATACTCATCGCTCTTTACAGCGTCATCCGCCAGCCTCTGACCAAGATAATGGGCCTTGCCGCAGAGCAGGTCACGGCGGTCAGCACGAAGTTCACGGAGCTGGGCCTGCTCAGCGACGCGGCTTCCAGCGCATACAGCGAGATAACGCTCTCCGAGCTTATCCATGCCAACTGGGCGGACATCCCCTCGATGTTCCCCGATTTTGCCGACCAGCTTATAGATATCGACTGGTCCTTCCTGGGCCTCAATCTGGGCAGCACGCCGCAGTGGAACTTCTTCATGCATGTCGACTGGGGCAACGTGAGCGAGTGGCTGCCGGCGCTGGGACTTTTCCTCATTCCCTTCATATCGGCTTTCCTGTCATGGCTGACCATGAAGCTTGGGAATTCCTCAAGCCCGCAGACTGAGCAGACCCAGGGTAGCATGAAGAGCATGATGCTGTTCATGCCGCTGGTCAGCTTGTATATCTGCTTTATCATGCCCGCCGCGCTGGGCATTTACTGGATTTTCAACAGCATTCTGGCCATCGTTCAGGATCTCATCCTGACCAGGCACTATAACCGCCTTCTCGACATTGAGGACGCGGACAGGATCGCCCGCGAAAAAGAGCGGGAGGAGGAGCTGGCCCGCAAGCGTGAGGAGACCGAGCGCAAGCGCGCCCTCGGCGAGACCACGCGCAACCCCAATACGAGCAAGCGCAAGATCCAGGCCAAGGAAAAGGCGCGAGACGACGAGCGCGTTGCGGCCATACGCGCGCAGGAAAAGGCGGAACGCCGAGCCAAACTCGGCATTGAGACCCCGTCGGAAGATGTACCTGAGTCACAGGTAGGCACACGCCGTTATGCCCGAGGCAGGGCGTACGTGGCCGACAGATTCACAAGGCCCGAAGCGACGGCCGAAAACGAGAAGAACACTGCCGCCGGGTCGGAACAGGAATCTGCCGCGGACACCGAGCAGGAGACCGTGTCCGAGCCTGAGCAGGAACCGGCCGACGACACGCAGCAGGAGTCCGGGCCCGAGGCTGAGGGCGAGAAGGACTGACGACAATCGCGGCGCTGCCGCGGTTTCACACAAAAACAAAGCCAAAAACGGGAGATTCCTTTATGACAAACACAATAGAAGTAACTGGAAAGACCGAGGAAGAGGCCGTTGCTTCCGCTCTGGCCGAGCTTGGTCTGGAGCGCGACGAGGTCTCAATCGAGATAGTGCAGCGTTCAAAATCCGGATTTCTCGGCATAGGTGCCACTCCCGCCATAGTCAGGGTCAGCTACGAGACTCGCGAGGAGACCCAGGAGGACAAGACCCGCAGGTTCCTGTCCGGGCTTCTCGAGCATATGGGAGTCACCGCGGATATAGAGATCAGCACCCGCGAAAACGGCGGCCTTAACGTTAGCCTTAGCGGGGAGAATATGGGTGCGATCATTGGGCGCAGGGGAGAGACGCTCGACGCTATCCAGCATCTGACCAACTATTCCGTCAACAGAGGCGCTGAGAAACGTATGCATATCAGCGTCGACGCTGAGAATTACCGCAGCAAGCGTGAGGATTCGCTTGTCCGTCTGGCGGAGAAGATGGCGGCAAAGGCCATCAAGTACCGCCGCAGTATGGCGCTTGAGCCGATGAACTCCTATGAGCGCCATATAATCCACACTGCCCTTCAGAATTATGAGGGCGTGACCACCAGTTCCACCGGGACTGAGCCGAACCGCCGCGTCGTTGTATCATATGTACGTGGGGAACAGGATCAGAACAAGCATCAGGTCAAGGAGTGGAGCTGAGTAGGGGCTAGGCATCAGCTTACGGGGAAAGGAAAAACTATGTTCGAGAAGATTCGCAAGCTCCTTGCACGGCAGATGGAGATCGACGAGAGCGAGATAACGATGGAGACCAATATCATCGAGGATCTCGGCGCCGATTCGCTCGATGTTGTCGAGCTTATAATGTCCATGGAGGAAGAGTACGGCATTTTTATCAGCGACGAAGACGCAAAGGATCTGTTCACCGTGCGCCAGGTCGTGGAATTCCTCGAAAACAGGATATGACCCTCCGGTAGCCGGAGCGCCCGCGGCATACAGCCGCGCGTATGGGCTAACAATTCAGCTCAACACAGCTCTGGGAAGGCATCCGCCAGGATGCCCTCCCCGGGCTGTTTTTGTTTTTTACCCCGCGCAGGCCAGACTAAAAGGCCGGGACAGGCGAAAAACGCAGGTTCCGGCTTTGCAGTCCGCGGCAAGTAAGAATCCGCTTGTATATTCATAAAAATCTGAGTCTGCTGACCTGCGAATTATCACAGATCACTCCCTGTTCCAGGAATAGATTTGGCTATTTTAAAAACAATAATCTCAAAGCAAAATTCATGGAGGGCCGTTATGAACTCATTGTGGGAACAGACATCACAGCGTATATCCTTTGAACCTCTGGATCAGGATATTAAGACGGATGTATTGATTATAGGCGGAGGTATGGCGGGGATTTTATGCGCCTATATGCTTCATAACGCGGGCGTGCAATATGCGCTTGTGGAGGCAGATGTCGTATGCGGAGGGATCACCAGAAACACTACGGCTAAAATAACCTGTCAACATGGGCTGATCTACGATAAGCTGATCCGTAAATTTGGATTAGAGCAGGCAAAGCGGTATCTTGACGTCAATGAGCAGGCGCTGAACCTGTACCGCGGGCTGTGCAGGCGTATAGACTGTGACTTTGAAGAAAAGGACTCGTATGTGTACTCTCTGGATGACTCCCGGAAAATAGAGCGTGAAATCGCGGCGCTTGAAAGGCTGGGGAAACAGGCGGAATTCATCTCTCAACTGCCCCTGCCATTTTCTGTGGCTGATGCGGTGCGTTATCCGAAGCAGGCGCAGTTCCACCCGCTGAAGCTCATCTCTGCCCTGTCCAGGGGACTGAATATATATGAGCACACGGCGGTGAGAGAGCTTGTGGGCACAACCGCCCTTACTTCCAGGGGGAAGATCACGGCAAAGAAAATCATTGTGGCAACGCACTTTTCCTTTCTAAACAAGCACGGGAGCTATTTCGTTAAGCTGTATCAGCACCGCTCCTACGTCATCGCCCTTGAGAATGCACCCGATGTGGATGGTATATATGTGGACGAGGCACCAAAGGGTATGTCCTTTCGAAACTATGGAGACCTGCTGCTCATAGGCGGTGGCGACCATCGTACCGGCAAAAGCGGCGGAAGCTGGCAGGAGCTGAGGGAATTCGCCCGGCGGTACTACCCCGAAGCAGTGGAAAAGTACCGCTGGGCTGCACAGGATTGCATGTCTCTCGACGGCGTTCCCTATATTGGCGCCTATTCTGCCGGAACAGACGATCTATATGTCGCAACCGGATTCAACAAATGGGGTATGACGTCGTCAATGGTGTCGGCAATGCTCCTTTGTGACATCATCAGAGGAAAGGAAAGCGCATATACAGACGTTTTTTCTCCTTCCAGGACTATACTGAGGCCCCAACTGGCTGTCAACATATTTGAGGCCGCTGTCAGTTTGCTTATGCCTGCTGCAAAGAGGTGTCCGCATATGGGCTGTGCGCTGAAGTGGAACCCAGATGAACACACATGGGACTGTCCGTGCCATGGGTCGCGATTTGCTGAGGACGGCCGGCTGCTTGACAATCCGGCAACAGGAAATTTGAAAAAGTAGGCAGATAATTTGAGTTACCGTTGGGCGAATGAGGCCATCCCTTACAAGACAATCGAAAAAGCAGGAACAGGCTTTGTTTAAAAAACGGCAGCGGAGAGCATATAAGAAAGACTGCCCCGGCAGTGTGGGGCAGCTAATCACCGGCATACCAGAGTAGATGGGCATTTATCTTAAATCCGTATTTTTCGTAAAACCGTATGGCGTCGTTTCCGTCGACGACTTTGACTTCGATATGCCGGATGCCGTTTGCATGAAAAGCGGCCATGGCCCAATCCATCAAACCGGCGCCACATCCGCTTCCCCTGTATTCCGGCAAAATTATCAGATAGTCCAGCTTTCCGGAGTTTTGTACTATGTCTATCTTGCAAAAGCCCACAATAACTCCGTTATCTTCAAGCACGACTATATGGGATACACCGTCCTTTAAATCTTTCTCAAAAGACTCCAGAACGGCTTCGCCCGGCCTGCGGGGATATTGGCCCTTGAAGTTTGTGGAAATGCGGTTATGATATTCAGCAAGAGCGACGATACATGGCAGAAGCTTACTGGTTTCTTCCGGTCTGATTTCCCGTATAGTCATGGAGCTCACCTCAGGGCTATTATATGAAAAACGCGCGGGGATTTCAACGGCCTGGCTCTGATAAGCCCGCCTTTCTCAAGCTATATGGATACCGGCCTAGAATCACAATATGTTTTAGATGAGCCGCTCTACCGCTTGTTCCAGCGCAGCAATTGCCTGTAATCTCTGCACAGCATGGGAAAAGAATATATGCTGTGCGTTACAGTAATCCTGTAAGTTGTAATCCTGATGCAGCCGATGGCATCCACCCTGGCACAAGTTGAACCATCTGCAATCAGAGCATTGTCTTGGAAGCTCCCGCAGCTTACGGATGGCGGTTAATGCTTTTGAGGATGAAATAATATCTGAAATGGGCTGCTCTGCCAGGTTTCCTAAATAAAACTCGTCCGTAGCATAAAAATCGCAGGGATATACGCTTCCATCCGATTCTACCACCAGATACTCACCACATTGTCCTGTGGCTGTGCAGCAGCTTGGGTATTTCCCAGCCAACAGATGCACATAATCATCAAATTGCCTTACCCCGGTGTAATGGCCGTTGTACCAGTCCTGAAACCACAAATCAAAAAGCTCACATAAAAAATAGACATAGCTGACTGCTGAGATTCCGTCCCGGTTTGGTGTACCGAGGCAGGGAATAAACTGTAAGTACTCGGCTCCCAGGGCCTTTAGCGTCTTGTAGACTTCCGCGGCATAGTGGGCTGCCTCTTCCGTAATTACACAGACGATATTTGTTTCCACATGATGTTTATAAAGCAGTTTCAGTGCATTTACCACACGGTCCCATGTGCCGGCCCTTTCTGTATCCTGCCGGTTCGCATCGTGCAGCGATCTTGTTCCATCCAGCGAAAGACCTACTAAAAAGTGGTGTTTATGCAGGAAATTTGCCCACTCTTTGTCGAGATTCAGGCCGTTTGTCTGGATTGTATAGGAGACAGCGCATCCAAAAGGACAAAACCGATCCACCATAGAAACAAACGTTTGATAGAACTCCAATCCGGCCAGTGTTGGCTCCCCGCCCTGAAACCCGAAGACCACCTGCTCGCTGTCGCCAGAGAACGCATTACGGATTACCGCTTCCATAACCTCTTTTGACATATAAGGAGGACTGGGATTTATCCGTGTGCTAACCAGCTCTTTATAAAAGCAGTATCCACATCGCATATTGCAGACGCAAGACACGGGTTTAATCAAGAGGTTCTGTATACTCAAGGCAGTTTACCTCACGGCTGTTCGAGCCAAGTGAGCTGTGACCACCATTCCGGCCCGGTGTTTTTCTGCGGTGTGCCCGGAGTACTACGGCCGTCAATTACAGTTTTGGTAAGCAGCTCTGTCAACGACGCCACAATTTCCGGATGTTCATTACACAGATTGGTGGTCTCTCCCACATCCTGCTCCATATCATAAAGCTGGACAGGCGGAAGCTTATCCACATCGGGGCCCTCATCAAAGCCTCCATATCCGGGACACATATCCAATTTCCACTTCCCTTTTCGTATCGCAAACATCCCGTTTCCGGAAGAGCTGACGGTATGGTTCCAAACAGGCGAATCCTGTCCCAGCCAGAGTGACAGATTGGAAACGCTATCCTCTGCTTCATTGTTCTGGACCCTTATATCCAGTATTTCCGCAAAGGTCGCAAAAAGATCCGAAAGACTTACAGTCTGATCGGTAGTGGAATCCGGCGCGATATGTCCCTGCCATCGGACGATATAAGGAATGCGATGTCCGCCGTCCCATATGTCTGATTTGTGGCCGCGATATCGATAACTTGGCTCATGCCCAAATTGAGGGTAAGAGTTCTCACTTCCATTATCACTGGTAAAAACAAACAATGTATCCCCGTCAATTTCCAATTTCTCTAGCTTTTCCAGTATTCGCCCGACAATATCGTCGACCATAAGGACCATGTCTCCATAAGGGCCATGTCTCCATAAGGGCCATGTCTCCATAAGGGCCATGTCTCCATAAGGGCCAATTGAAGATTTTCCCGCA
>CAZSRK010000014.1:0-3461 GCA_964609305.1 uncultured Oscillospiraceae bacterium | reverse complement strand
CCATGTCTCCATAAGGGCCATGTCTCCATAAGGGCCAATTGAAGATTTTCCCGCAAACTCTGGCGTAGGAAGGCAGGGGAGGTGCGGAGCGTGTATTGGATAGTACAGGAAAAACGGCCTCTCATTCGCTGCATACTGCTCCATAAGCCGTAATACTCTCTCCGCAGAATCCGGCACCACCTGCTCATGCACATAATCTGCCGAGATTTCTCCATCAGGCCACGAGTAAATCCGCGGGTCGCCGGGATCCGAGACCACGCCGCGGCCAGCATGCCCTGTCCCCATCGGCCCGCCTGATAATTTTCTGTTTACGTTGGAGCGGGAGATAGGCGGCTGAACTACGTTCCCGTTTTCTACAAACAGATAGGGGGCAATATCCAGGGATCCCGGTGTTATATAGCTATAATCAAAGCCAAAAGCATCCGGCCCGTTTTTAACAGGGACGGAATAGTCCACATTTGGGGCTGACGGGACAGGCGCGTCACCTTTCCGGTCCTGAGGTAACTGTTCCGGCTTTTTTACGGATTCAAATGTCCAGTCAAGCCCCAGATACCATTTCCCCACACATGCGGTCTGATAGCCTGCCTCTTTAAACAGTGTACCAAGCGTGGCCCGACCATCCTCGATCAGATGCCTGGAATATCCCATGAGCACTCCCTGTTTGAGTCTGGAACGCCAGTTGTAGCGTCCTGTCAGAAGGCCGTAGCGGGAGGGGGTGCATAGAGCGCTGGTGGAATGAGCGTCGGTACATCGGATCCCCTCGGATGCCATACGGTCAAGATTCTCAGTGTTTAATTTGGAGTCCGGGTTAAAGCAGCTAAGATCCCCGATGCCCAGATCGTCCGCTACCATTAAAATGACGTTGGGTTTTTGCTTCATGGCGCTTCCTCCAGGGTTGTTGTATATTCGTTTTCCTTTGGGAATTCAGGAGAACCGGAAACGTGAAAACTGCTGTTGTCCGGCGGAACTATATCGGTTTCGACGGGTTTTTCCAGCTGAGGGACCCAGCCGTAGGGATAGCGGTATGCCCGAT
Organism: uncultured Oscillospiraceae bacterium; assembly: GCA_964609305.1. Taxonomy (GTDB): domain Bacteria; phylum Bacillota; class Clostridia; order Oscillospirales; family Oscillospiraceae; genus CAKSXP01. Next base: position 2,428 of record CAZSRK010000014.1, on the reverse strand, counting down.
ATAGCATCCTGCCCCCGCCCTGTCCGGCCCCGTGCATGGCAAGTGTATATGGGAGTATATATTCCCAAACGATTTCACCCTCAGGCGTTACTTCAATAATACGCCCTTCCAGGCCCTCATCTATCAAAGTATTGCCGTTGGGAAGTCGTTGGGCCGAACTGACAAGCGAGCTGTAGAACCAGGACAAATTGGCCTCTGCCATCTCGCCGCCCCGCTTCTTCAGTTTTTCGTCTATTGCGGGAAAGCTCCAAACCAGCTCCATCGACACCGGATCCAGCTCCAGAACTCTTGAATAATGCCTGCGGGCGTTGCGCAAGCCATCCGGCGCGCCAGGTGCCGCGGAACCATAACCGGCAAAACCGCCGTTGTCAAAAATCAGAATGTTCCCTTCTCCAGGGAGCCCTTTGGGAATCATATGGCAGTGATGCTGGCCTATAATCTGCCCAATGGCCCGAAGCGGCTCCGTGTAACTGTAGTCAGGGCTTAAACGCCAGACAATGCTTCCGGTTTGTTTGCTGATAATGAAGATGATGTTTGCTTCCCGGCTGTCAAGGATCAGGTTGTCAGGGTGAAAACGTTCATCCCCCATATCAAACCACCGGTTGAGGCCAAGCACAGAAACCGAGTTGATATGGATATAATCTCCAGCAGGCTCCTTATCTACGAAAGTGTGCATATTGGGGCTGCGATAAATTGCATTCTTTGCCATGCCGTCAAAGCCCAGTTCATTAAAATGATCGGAAACTTTCCAATCCCAAATTATTTCTCCCTCCCATGTCACTTCAATCACTCGGTCGTCAATCAGTAATTTGTCAGAGATTTCCGGGTTTCGGACGTTGGTATGGGTCAGGATCAGCGTATTGCCGCTGTGTGTCTCAGGGGATGCGCCGGGATAATAATATCCGGTAGTAGAACCTGTTCGCTGGTAGTCGTGATGCTGGCGAGCCATCCATCGTCCGCTGTTGTCCGGATCGGTAATAAATTCGTTTTGTTCAAATCTCCACACGATGTTTCCATCCCAGTCGACCTGCACGAGATCTATGCTGTCCTGATATGAGTATTTAGGGCTGCGATCCTCTGTATGGCCCATAACAAAACCGCCAGGCAGCAATTTGTTGGGAAAGCCGCAAAGCCCTTTCCAAAGCTTTACGGGCCTGCCATTCATGTCGATGAGCATGGCCCCATCAGGAGCCTGAAACAGTGTGTAGCCATTAAATGTTCGCTTGTGGTCATAAATTGTAACGCCTGTGGGGTAAACGCTTGGCCTTCCCATATTGATCCCTCCATTAAAAACACAAGAAATTATTTATAATATTGCATGTCAGTGCCAGCATCAATATCTGTACGCACAAATAGCACCGTTCCACACTATGGGGTGTCAGACGTCGCTGGAGTGAAGTACCTAACCATCCTCCAAGTACTGCACCGCAGAGCATTATGATCAGTGATGCGGGCGAAATGGCCGGGAACTCCCCCTTTACCAGCACATGGATCAGCTTTGCACCCTGAGAAAACAGAATAGTAAGGATGGAACACACCGCTGCTTCTTTAATATTTACAGAAAAAAGCAGCATTAGAACAGCTACATTAAATGGCCCGCCTCCGATTCCAAGGAAAGATGCCAGCAGACCCAGCACAAGGCCTGTAAGCCCGGCGGGCACGGCGCCTTTGAGAAATAATGTGGGGATATTATCCTTTTTGAATGTATATAGCAATGTCAGAATCAGAAGCAGAAACAAAAGCACGTTTTGAATCAGCGTAACGGTGTGCGTATCTGAGGATGTAGAAAACATGTGTTCTAACAGAAGCTGACCAAAACTGCCCCCAATCAAAGCACAAGCTGCAATCGGAAGCGCAACCCGGTATGGGAATGGCGTCTTTTTTCTTAAGTGCTGAATGATGTTTACAACTGACATTGTAAACACAGTGGAAGAGGACAGTATGCTGACAGTCATCGCATCCAGTTCTGTGGTGGCATCCAGCACAGGTTTAATTATCACGCCGCCCATGCCGGTAATTGCACCGACAGTAGTGGCAAGTGCTGCAACCAAGAAAAGAAAACAGTACTGCATGCTCTGCGCTCCCCTAAACTTGTAAACTTGAATTTCCGCAATGCTGTCGGTTTGAAGTTGGCCATTTCCTGAAGGCGCGGCCAGTAAAGCGGTGTAATAAAGTGATCTTGATCAATGCACCAATGCCTCATCCTCCGAAATGGCTTTATGGTTTTGTGCTGTCAATCTGGGCAAATGCAGGTGCTACCCATGGTGCAATGATAAGATCGACTGGCATATCTGTAAGCTAATCAAACACTGGGTTTGAATAACTGCATGGTAACATGGGTTGATAATAATATCTGTATTTCAAAATACAAATTAACCGCAAATTGCAATAACAAGTTGAACACTTCCGGGTAGATGGGACGGCAGTC
>CAZSRK010000013.1:0-51688 GCA_964609305.1 uncultured Oscillospiraceae bacterium | reverse complement strand
CAGGGGTTTATGGGAATGGTTTGGTTTATGATTCCCGCGATATTGGTTATTTGTACTGTGCTGCTCACGCAAACTGAGCGCTCCAATAAAGGCATACTAAAAATGCTTTCTCTGCCTGTTAACACAGCAAAGCTCTGCCTTGCCAAATTCACAGTGCTGCTCCTGATGGCCTTGACACAAATGGTCATGACTATTGCTGCCTACTATATCAGCGCGGCCATTGCATCGTACATACACAATTACAACTTTTTTACTGAAACCTGTTTATGTTTGCCGGACAACTTTGAGTATTTACGCAGGGGAGATCCCGATGGCAGCGGTATTTTGGATGATGGCCAACTTGATTACTGCGCCTGTTTTCTCGATAGGTCTGGGACTTGCCAGCATTGTGCCCTCTGTATTGATAATAAACACAAAAATCTGGTTTCTGTATCCGATGAGCTATCCCTTCTATCTGCTGATGGTCGAATATGGAAAGGCGGCGGAGGGAATGTATGAGACTCATATAGACTGGCTGCCATGGTTTCCGGTGGCTTTCTCGATTACCATTGTTGCGCTGGTTATTGCCTGTATTAGATTCGGTGCCGCTGAAAGGAGATAAATGTTTATGAAAAACAAAATCTGCACTGCAATTGCTACAATTATGCTTATTGTCCCATGGACCATACTTCCTCTGCGCACATTCGACTGGGCGTTGGAATCTCCAGCAGCGGAAATTGTGATTTACAGCTATGCCGCCTTTATGATATTATCAGGTGTTTTTTCAATCCTTGCATACACGGGCGGTAATGTGAAAAATAAATGGATGCAAGTTTGCACCGTCATAAATGTGATTTATGCGGTATGCGCTGTGGGGATAATAGGATTAATACTCGCCGGCCTTTTTTAGGGAGAGCTTTATATGAAAAAACTTAAAGCAATGATAATCGTCGCGCTGACATTAAGTATTATTTTAAGCCTGACAGGCTGCAATAAATCCGTTTTCTTAGATGGATATAACAGTACATTACAGCTCTTAGGTAAACTGGCTTTAACTGATGACAAAGATCTGCAAGGTGAAAGAATTAATGGAGAGGATACATATACCGGCCGCTATACGGCGGACTACATGGATTTTTCGGACACAGAAATTGTTTTTGGCGGGACTTCTCTGGAGAGGAAAAGTGGAGAGACCGTTACCATAAACTGTTCGCTCTCCATCGGCAGAGGTAAGGCGGCAATTTTCATATGCTCCGGCTTTGGTGAGCAGGCCGTTCTTTTGGAGACCGACGGTGAATATTCAGGAGAGTTTGGGGTAGAAGGAGCAAGTGTTTACGTCGGAATTTCTGGGAATAGCTTTTCCGGCAGTATTATAATAAACTGTGAATAAGTTCTTTGATTTACCGCTCAAGGGTGAAAAAGGCGACCGCACAGCCTAGCTGTGCCGTCGCCTCAATTTGAGGTCAAAGCTCTATAACATGATTACTATGCCACGGTTTCGTTTAGAATTGATTCAAAGCGCAGTTTGCAGGCCAGAGTCTGAATCGCGGCAGACATGAGTGGCGAACAGGAAGAGTCGTCCGGTTTGTCATGCTCGCTGTAAAAAGCCGCACTCAAATGTGACTCAAGAGACTCACAGAATCTGTCATAAACTTCCCCGGTATCGTCAAATCGCAGGAGAACGTCCAGCTCAGACATTGAGAGCACGCGCTTTAGCAGGGTTATCATTATGAGCCGCGCTATATGGTCGCGCGAGTATTTTTTCTTTTCAGACGGAGCGATCAGCTTGATTTTAACGTAGTTGTTTATCATCGTGGCGGTGGCGGAAGTTTCACTGTCAGATAAAACAGGGGCGACGGCATCCTGGATGATGATCAGTACCTGATCCATATACAGTGACAAAGCGGGAAGCTCGTCCCACCGTGGGCAGTGGAAAGAACCGACCTGTACTATATCCATTTATAACACCTCACAACACAGATAAGATAACATATTTAAAAATAAATGTCAACAGGTGTTGACAGCTCTTAGTAAGCGTGATATACTCAATTACATCCAGAGAAGAATACCGGATAAAGCGAGGCGAATAACGTGAATGAAAATCTGAAAGTAACGATTTATGGCGATTCAATCATGAAGGCAACAGTGCCGGATGAGAGCTTTCGCTATCATTTTACGATAAAACCCTATCTTGAAAAACTTCAGAATATGTTTCCGGTTGAAATTAGAAATCGCGCGGTGTTCGGCTCGTGCATTGCAAAAGGAGAGAAGCAGCTTGCTGTGGACCTTGACAGGGCTGAGATCGGTGATGTGGCGCTTCTGGAGTTTGGAGGGAATGACTGCAACTTCCACTGGAACGAGGTCGCGCAGGCGCCGGATAGTGAGCATTTGCCGTTCACTACATTGGACAGCTTTATCTCAACGCTGCATAAAATGGCAAAACAGCTTGTGCAGCGCGGAATAAAGCCGGTTTTGATGACTCTTCCGCCTATCGACTCGGCAAGGTATCTTAAATTTATTGGACGTGATGGGACAGATTGCCGAAATATACTCAAGTGGCTGGGTGATGTCAACATGATTTACCGTTTCCACGAGATGTATTCAAACGCAGTGGCAAAATTCGCGTTTAAGAACGATTTTGAGCTTGTGGACGTACGTTCGGATTTCCTGTCAAAGCATAATTATAACGAGTTGATCTCAGACGATGGGATTCATCCTTCGAAGAAGGGCTATGATCTTATTTTTGAATCCTTTTCTAAGGTACTGTCAAGGCGATTTTCAAATCCAATGACCGCATAAATCAAATTCCCGGCGCCGTGGCGTCGGGAATCATTTTTATACTTTGTATATGTAATTATCCTTACGTTTTGGCGCTTGAGGTATCTCACAGGCGGGATATCCGAGTACAATCTGACAAATGCCGATATAATTACCCTCAATGCCCCACTCTTTCAGATAGGCAAGGCCCTCTTCGCTTTCAAACATCTCCCGGGCCCTGTGTACCCAGCAGGAGCCTATGCCATAACTGAATGCGGCGTTCATGATATTGCCTGCGATTAAAGCGCCGTCCTCGTGTGGGGAGCCGCTGTCACTTCTGGCAATGATGGTAATAAGGGTAGAGGCGTTATAATAGGGCCTTATGTCGGTTTTCTTGCTCGGGATATATTTTGCGTTCATTATTTCAAGCTTGCGGATCGTTTCACGGTTCTGAGTGACGATGACCGTTGCTGACTGCTGGTTTCCTCCGCTTGGTGCGTATATCCCGGCCTGAAGGATTTCGTCGAGAATGTCCCCGGGTATCATCTGGTCGGTGTATGAGCGTATACTGCGCCTGCCAATCAGGCATTTGATTGTTTCGTTCATGTTTTACCTCCTAAAAATATCAGCGAGCCTTTATTGCGGCGACTGCTGAGAATATCAAAAAAGCGGCGATGTTGACTATCACAACGCTTGCGCCTGTTGGCGTTCCGAAGAGAAACGATATGGAAATGCCGATCAGAAAGCAGACGACCGATATCACGCCGGAGCTTATGACGACAGTTCTGAAATGCCGGAACACGCGCATGGAAGTCAGGGCGGGGAATATGAGCAGGCTGGATATTAAAAGCGCGCCCATCATCCTCATGCCAAGCACTATGGTAACAGCCGTCAGAATAGCAATCAGCATGTTGAGCATGCCTGTCCTGACTCCGGTGGCGCGGGCAAAGGTCTCGTCGAATGTGACGGCAAATATTTTGGTATAGGTCAATATAAAGAGCAAAAGGACAATAACTGACAGGGCAATGCTTAACCAGACATCTGAATAGCTCATTGACAGGATGCTGCCAAACATGTAGTTTGAAACGTCCGATGTCATGCCGGTGGTTACGGACACGACGAGGACGCCGACAGCGAGAGAACCAGTCGAGATAAGAGCGATAGCGGAATCACCCCTGATTTTGCTGCTCTCACTGATACGAAGCAGCAATACAGCAGCGATGATGACGACAGGAACTGCGACAGCCAGAGGGGCAAGGCCAAGCGCCATCGCAACAGCCAGCGCGCCGAAGCCAACATGAGAAAGCCCGTCGCCGATCATGGAGTAACGCTTGAGCACAAGGGGAACGCCGAGCAGAGCCGCGCAAAGGGAGATAAGCACGCCTACAATGAGCGCCCGGACCATGAAAGGATAGGACAGCATGGAAACAAGCCTGTCAAGCATCGGACTCACCTCCGGAAAAACGTTTGCCTATATCGCTGTGCAGATATTCCTCCGAGGTACCGAAAAACTGCGGGGTCCTGCGCAAATGAAGAACATGTGAGGCGTATCTGACCGTCGAGCCTATGTCGTGTGTGATCATGATTATAGCAACGCCTTTTTCATGATTGAGCATTGAGATTATATCATACATCTCTCTGGCGACTATTGGGTCGAGTCCGGCAGCCGGTTCATCGAGCAGGAGCAGCTTTCGAGTGGCACAGAGAGCGCGGGCAAGAAGGACACGTTGACGCTGCCCGCCGGACAGATCCCTAAAGCATTCATCGGCCATCCCTGTAAGAGCAAGAAGATCCATATTTTCTGCTGCTTTTCGACGCTCCTTTCTGGAATAAAAGGGACGCATGCCACGGGAATTGAGGCAGCCGGACAACACGACCTCGTAAACAGAGGCGGGAAAATCCTTTTGAATCTGCGTCTGCTGAGGCAAATATCCGATCTCCGTCCTTTTTAGTTCCGGCGCAAATTCAATACTGCCGCCGGCCGGAGGGATAAGACCCAGTATCCCCTTGATAAGCGTGGATTTGCCGGAGCCGTTTTCGCCCACCACGCAGAGATAGTCTGACTCCTCTATCGAAAAGCTTATGTCCGATGCGACAACGACCCCATCATAAGCCAGGGAGAGGTTATTACATGTTATCAGAGGCATATCAGTTCAGAGCCTTTCTGAGATTTTCAGCGTTCTGCGTCATCAATGAGATGTAGCTTGCGCCATTTTCAAGTTCACTTTCCGTGACGCTGTGACACGAGTGAAGCAGCAAAGCCTGTGCGCCCGTGGCCTCGGCTATGGTATCAGCCACCAGATGGTTTGAAAACTCGATGTAAAACACCGCCGGCAGCTCCAGTTCATTTACCTTGTCTATCAGGTAGGTGACGGTCGCCGCCGAGGGCTCGCTCTCAGTGCTGCAGCCGGGGAAGGCCGCATAATATTCGATTCCATATGCATCAGCCAGATAGCGGAAAGGGAACCGGTCGCCAACAACTATCGTATTGCGGATGGAGGAAGCCATTACGTCCTCAAACAGGTTGTCAAGTTCTTTCAGCTTTGACTGATATGCGGCATTCCCTGAGGTATATGTCTCTGAGTTGGCCTTGTCCAGCTCAGACAGCTTTTCGGTTATCCGGCTGCATATCAGCATAGCGTTTTTTGGGGAGGCCCAGACGTGTTCGTCAAATTCGGCTTCCTCTTCATGCTCATCTTCATGGTACTCCATGCCCTCTACATGTTCCTCAATTACGGGCTCGACGCAGTCCATAAGGCTCAGTGTTTCAGGCGCGCCGTCGCCCATAGAGGCAAGGATCCCCTCGACCCAGGCGTCGCTCTCGCCGCCGCCATAGATAAACAGGTCACAGTCGCCGATATCTATTATATCCTGCGGCGTAGGCTCAAAACTGTGGCTCTCGGCCCCGGGGGGCAGCAGCATCCGTACATTTACTGAATCGGAGGCCAGTTCACGCACAAAGTCATAGGGAGGGAATATGGTGGTGATGACCGTAAGACGATCATCCTGCGGCTGCTCTGACATGGTGGCAGAACACCCGCTCATAATGAGAAATACGCACAGCAGCAAAACTGTGTATTTAAATCGCTTCAAGAACCCTCCTCCTGACTCCCGCAATTTCCGCAAACACCATAGACAATAGTTTTCATCCTGTCAAGCTTAAAAGAGTGATCCTCTTTCAAATGCTGGCCAAGCGCGCCGGCGAAGTCACAGCTCATCCGTGTAACGCTGCCGCAGGAAACACACTTGAGCACGAGGCTGTCATCAAGCTCGTGAACATCGTCGATAAAACGATAGGCGGCACTCTCCCGACCGGAATAGCTGAGCTTTTCGACAATTCCCTCATCAGTGAGCAGCGCTAAAGTCCTGTAAACAGTTGCTTCACCGACAGGGGTGCCATTTTCGCGCAGGCTGGCCCTTATCTCCTCGATGGTGCGGGGGCTTGCGCAGTTTGTCCGCATGTTCTCCAGAATAAGTTTGCGCTGTCTGGTGTTATAGTTTTTCATATCATCACCTGAAAATGAACTTGATAACTATTTTCATAGTTTAGCACCTGATTGGATATTTTACAAGTATAATTTGTGTATTTGCCGGGAAATTAGTGCAATAAAAAAGCCCATCCGGGGGTACTCCCATAAGGAAATAACTGCATTCCTGCAAAGCTTTCTTACCGGCTTTACTTCCTTCTATCCTACACACCTACGCAGAAAACGTAAGCTGCCTTTATAAAAAATCCGTACAGTTACACGCTGTACGGATTTTCAATATCATGCCACAGTATAAATTTTTACATCAGGGTCTGCACTCCAAAGAGGCCTCAATCCAACAAACACATCATTCCGGAACATATCACTGGAAAGATACGCCTGTGCATGTTCAGCATTGTCAAATCCATGAAGTACTTGTACATCTTCATCACGAATAAGCAGGTCTTTTGTCAACGCTCCCTCAATCGTATCAAGGAACGGCTGACGATAATCGATATAAACCTTAGCTGCCGCTGGGCGGTTTGCTTCGTCGATTTTCATTGTAATTTCCAAGTAAGCTTTTGCTTTCATTGTGATTTCCTCCATTTAGTTATTTTACTCTGGTTTTGAGCTTGTCTTAATTATAGCGGCTTAACTTCTGTATGAAAAGATATAAGAAAATTTATGAGTTACTTATAAATTTAATAGTAGCTTGTGTTCACAGAGCCTTACTGTTATAATTGGTACAGCAAAACGCAAGAGAAAGGAATAAACGCCATGTATAAGCCAAAATTGGAAAAAGATATTCGCTGCCCTTTAGAATATGGATTGACCATCTTTGGTGGCAAGTGGAAGTCCAGAGTGATTTGTGTTTTAGCGGAAAAGGGAACTTTAAGATACAGTTCTATCCGCAAGGAAATGGCTAATATCACTGACGCCGTATTAGCTTCAACTCTAAAAGAGTTGATAGCTGACGGTATTATAAAACGACAGCAATTTGACGAAATCCCTCCCCGTGTTGAGTATTGTCTGAGTGAAAAAGGAATTTCCGTTGTCCCTATACTCCAAACTATTTGTAAATGGTCTGGTGCATACCACAAAGAAGATAACGAAAATGCCTTATTGCAATGTCAAAAATGCGACTATAATACATAAAAAGAAAAAGCAGAGAGCGGACCACTTACAAAGTGATTAACTCTCTGCTTTGTTGTACCTGCTTGCCAGCCGTAAAGGTAGCTTGTTTTCTATGCTACCTTATCGGCGTTCATCAGAAGGAGGACGCTTTTCTTGAAAAGCGTTATCAGTTGGTGAGGATGCTCATGTAGCCAATAGCGGGACTGGACAGGGTGACAAGTCCGCCGCCGACCATCTGGGCCAGACCAACATGGCAGTTCGGCTGCTGACGCTCGCCGCACTCGCCGCGGAGCTGATGGGTGATCTCGCAAACGACGCGGACACCGGATGCTCCCAGAGGATGGCCGAGGGACTGGAGTCCACCGGAGGGGTTGACGGCACAACGACCGCCGATTTCTGCCACGCCGTCACGGATGAAACGCTTGGTCTCGCCCTCGGGGCACAGACGCATGACTTCGTACATGTAAAGCTCCTCGGGAGAGAAAGCGTCGTGCAGCTCGACGACCTGGATCTCTTCGGGTGCGATGCCAGACTTGGTATAGACATCGTCAGCCAGCAGACGGATCAGCGGAGCCTCAAGGACATCCTCATCCCACGCGGTGTACGGACTGGACAGGAGGGAGGAGGCCTCGATCTTTATGAGCTTGGTGGTGTACTGCATGGCAATCTCTTTGGTGCACATGATGACAGCTGCCGCGCCGTCAGACTGCGGGCAGCAGTGCAAAACGGTGATAGGATCGGAGATCATCTTTGCGTTCATAACATCCTCAAAGGTGATTGCCTTGCGGAAATGTGCATAGGGGTTGCTGACGGCATTCTTGTGGTTCTTGATGGAGGCATAGGCAAGATCCTCAAGGGTCATGTCGCGGGCCTCCATAAGGCGCTTTGCGTTCAGCGCTGCCAGGCCGGGCATGGTAATGCCCATGAGGCCGTCGATGTCGCCCTCCGCCGTAGGGATGAGGCCGCCGGCGAGCTTGGAACGGGTGAGGGAGTCGACGCCGATGGCAATACCGATGTCCTTGTAACCGAGTGCGATGTCCTTCCACAGGGAGTGGGCAGCATCGCCGCCGGAAGCGCAGGCGTTCTCGATGTTGTGCATTTCAATGGCGGCAACGCCGACATATTTAAGAATATCCTCGCACTGCTGGCTGGAACCCTCGCAGTGTGCGGCATAGGCTATCTCGATCTTACGAGGGTCGATACCGGCGTCGGCAATAGCGGCGCGCACGGCGATTTCGCCGAGACGGGAGGGGTGAAGCTCAGGCTGCTTGGTGAACTTGGTCTGACCAACGCCAAGGATGTATACGTCTCTCATTTATTTGTCCTCCTTAACGATATGGTACTTGGGGCCGATGACGATCTTGTCTTCCTCTTCCCAATAAGTCGCAAACTCCATCTTTGCAGTGGCGCCGACTTTAAAATCAGCCTCTTCCTCAATAAACAGGGGCGCGGTCACGCGGGCCTCGCTCTCGGGTATGGTGACCCAGCAGATGGGATGAGGCTTCGGGAAATTGCCATAGGGGGGCTTTGTGCGGGTGATGGTGTAGGAGTAGATCGTGCCGGTGTCGGCTATCTCATACTCTTCCTGTTCTTCGCACAGGCATTTGGTGCAGAAACCGCTTGCGGGATAGGACTTATGACCACACTTCGGGCAGACGCTGCCGTAGAGGTAATAAGAACCGTCTTCTCTCTGCTTACAAATGTCGTCGGAGATAAAAACTTTGGGCTTAGACATGTCATTTCCTCCAAATTAAAATTCAAGTAACTTTAGATATTTTAACACTTAAAATACATCTTGTACATTTCTATTTATGGTAAGCTTAATGCATGCTTTGCACTTATTCAACACTTTCCTGCACATCACGTCCTGTCAGATGGATATATTCATCATAGGTCATGGCTCTGTCAACGCATCCGTCGGCAGTCAGCTCAATAATTCGGTTTGCGACAGTCTGTGTCAGCTGATGGTCATGGCTGTAAAAAATCACATTGTGAGGGAACGCGGAAAGCCCGTTGTTGAGGGCCGCTATGCTTTCAAGATCCAGGTGGTTTGTCGGCTGATCCAGCAAAAGGACATTAGAGCCTTCCAACATCATTTTCGACAGCATGCAGCGCACCTTTTCCCCGCCGGAGAGCACGGATACATTCTTGTAGACCTCGTCCCCGGAGAAGAGCATGCGTCCGAGAAAAGTGCGAAGATAGCTCTCGCGCTTATCCTCCGAAAATTGTCTCATCCAGTCGATAAGGTTATATTCACAGCCATCGAAATAGCTGTTATGATCCTTTGGGAAATAAGACTGTGTGGTGGATGCTCCCCACTTGATCGTACCCTCATCCGGCTCAAGCTCGCCGGAGAGAAGCTGGAACATGGTGGTTATGGCGATCTCATTGTCGCCTATCAGAGCGATCTTGTCGTCGCGCCCCATAATAAAGCTGACGTTGTTTATCAGCTTTACCCCGTCAACCGTTTTTGAGACATTGGTCACAAACAACCTGTCTTTTCCGGGCTCTCGTTCTGCCTTGAATCCGACCCACGGATATCGCCTGGAGGATGCCGGCATCTCTTCAATGCTGATTTTTTCAAGCAGCTTGCGCCGGCTAGTGGCCTGTCTGGATTTCGACCTGTTTGCGGAAAAACGCGCGATAAAGTTCTGAAGTTCTTCTATTTTCTGCGCCGCCTTCTTATTCTGATCACGCACAAGCTTTTGTATAAGCTGGCTGCTCTCATACCAGAAGTCATAGTTTCCGACGTACATTTTAATTTTACCATAGTCGATATCAACTATATGTGTGCAGATATTATTCAGGAAATACCTGTCATGCGACACAACGAGCACAGTTCCCTCATAGTCCATCAGGAAATCCTCAAGCCATACGACGCTGGCAAGGTCGAGATTATTGGTCGGTTCGTCAAGCAGAATGATATCCGGCTGTCCAAACAGGGCCTGTGACAGCAGCACCTTGACCTTCTGTCTCGGGTCGATTGAGGCCATCAGGTTCTGATGCACTGCCGGCGGGATACCAAGTCCCTGAAGTATACGCGAAGCGTCGGACTCGGCCTCCCATCCGCCAAGCTCGGCAAATTCCTCTTCAAGCTCCGCTGCGCGGATACCGTCCTCATCGGAAAAATCCTCTTTTTCGTAGATTGCGTCCTTTTCTCTGCCACACTCGTAAAGGCGCTGGTTACCCATTATAACTGTCTCGATGACGGAGTAATCATCATACATGCTCTGATCCTGTTTGAGAACGGACATGCGGCACTTTGGATCGATAAATACATGTCCTCCGGAGGGCTCGATCTCTCCGGAAATTATCCTCAGGAAGGTGGATTTGCCTGCGCCGTTTGCGCCGATGATACCGTAGCAGTTGCCCGGCGTGAACTGCAGATCCACATTGCTGAAAAGTGCCTGACCACCGTATTGTAGGGAAAGGTTTTCAATAGTTATCATATCAGACTCCAAATTCAAAGCGTTTCAAAAAGTATACCATAACAAAGAAAAATATGCTATACTTGAATTGCAACATTGTGGTACATAGTATCGTCTTTCTGAATGAAAGGAGCTGATGTACTTGACGCTTCTGGTGGACTCGGTCGCACATCTGCTCGTTGACGGTGTGTGTGCGGCGACAGTTTTTGGGAAGCTTGGCGGGGAGAGTTTGGCGCTGCTGGTAATTGCATATAACACCCTCGCGTTTTCAACCCAATGCCTGGTCGGGCTGATTACGGACAGGATTGGCCATCTGCGTCTGATAACGGCCATCGGGTCACTTGCGGTCGTGTTGGGCTTTGCCCTGCCGCTGCCGGATATTTTCAGGGTCGTCCTTATTGGCCTTGGGAACAGTCTGTTTCATGTTGGCGGAGGTACCAGGACGCTGCTTGAAGCCGAAGACAGGGCAGGACCGCTGGGTGTGTTTGTCGCACCCGGCTGTGTGGGACTGACCTTGGGCACACTGTTTCCCGGTTTTGGAGTTGTATTTGCGGCGCTGCTGGCCGTAACGGTGATCGTGACCCTGCTATACAGGAAAGCGCCGGACTGCGTGCAGCGGCATACCGAAATGAATGCCAATAATCCTGTTGCAGTTCTAATTTTGCTCACCGCCGCCGTTGCGGTGCGCGCGATAGGAGGGAGCTGTACGGCTTTTCCCTGGAAAAGCGGGGCCGTGCTCAGCATAGTGATGACGGCCTGTGTTTTCGCCGGAAAGACACTTGGCGGCTTTGTGTGCGACAGGATCGGCGCCAGGAACACAGCGCTGCTATCTCTGCCGCTGGCCGGGCTTCTCATCGCTTTTTGCAGCTCCTGGATGCTCCCGTCACTTGCAGGTCAACTGTTCGTTAATCTGACAATGCCAGTGACTCTGTTTCTGATGTACAGGGCTGTGCCGGACTCCCCGGGATTTGCGTTTGGCCTTGCTGCCTCGGCGTTGTGGCCAGGCACTATTGCCGGAAATCTTATTCAATTGACAGGGATATGGCAGTATGCGCTTATAATCTCATGCTTTGCGTTTGCGCTTGTTTCCGTTCTCTATGCTGTAAGGAGGCAGGGAAGATGAAAAAGTCACTGCTCAGAGCTTTTCTTCTTGTATTTACAACTCTGGCGCTGTGTACGGCGGCCTTTGCGGACGTGGCGGCGGCGCCCATGTACATAATGTTCTTCGGCATACCTGCGCTGTGCGTAGGTGTGGCAATTGTTGCGCTGGCATTCGTGATTAGAACAATACTAAAAAGAAAAGAGGAGAGGGACGACAGGGAAGACGGCAACAGCCGTTGAAAGTCCGCGGTCTAAGAAGGCAGCAAAACCATGGAAATGATTTTTGTAGCATGTTTGCTGACAATTGTGATTGAACTGGCTTTTTTCCTTGTTTTAGGATACAGGGATAAGAGCTTTATCGTGATTTGCATATGTGCAAACGCGCTTACGAATCTTTCACTTAATCTTACAGTCTGGTTGCTTTACAGCTGGGACATAAGTTTGAAGCTTTTAGTTTATCCACTGGAGGCAATCGCGGTCGCGACGGAGTTTTTGATATATGGTGCGCTGAAAGGAAGATCCCTGAAGCTGTTTCTGCTGACTCTTTCAGCCAATCTCATTTCATACGCGGTGGGCGTTGGGCTGTTTGGCCATGTGTAAGCCCGATGTCCTTCCGATATAAATAATTTTCAACAGGAGGAAGAGAGCATAATGGATGAGTTTTATAATAACAATACGAACAGCAGGTACAAATGTGCAAAATGTGGTAATACTGGTTTTGAGACAGACCAGTTTCAGGCTACCGGCGGAAACTTCGCAAAACTGTTCGATATACAGAACAAGCGTTTTATAACCGTGACCTGCACCAAGTGTGGCTATACCGAGATATATAAGCGCATGGGAGACGCCGGAATGGACATTCTGGACTTCCTTATTGGCGGCTGAGTGGGCCTTTGTTTGCCAGTTCCTGGTAAAGCGAAACAAAGGGCATCTCCGGGTTTGGAGATGCCCTTTGTCGTATTCTGGCAGATGCAAAATGGCGAAGTTTTTATCACGTCTTTGAGGCGACGGAGGATTCCTGTGACAGCGTCCAGCTCTGGCTTTGTGTTTGAAGTTTTACCATATGGGCATATATTCCATTTTTGTCCAGCAGTTCATCTGGCATACCCTCTTCTGCGACTATTCCACCGTCAAGAACTACTATTTTATCCGCGCCCGCAACAGTTCGCATCCTGTGAGCAATTACAAGGACAGTTTTGTCCCTGATAAGGCGTGAGATTGCGGATTGTATCAGTGTTTCGTTTTCAACATCAAGTGAAGCAGAAGCTTCATCCAGCAGAATGATGGGGGCGTTTTTCAAAAAGGCCCTTGCAATTGAGATTCGCTGGCGTTCGCCGCCCGACAGGGCGCAGCCGTTTTCGCCTATGTTGGTGTTCCATTTATTTGGGAGCTTTTCGGCAAATTCATCGCAATATGCAAGATGGGCAGCGGCCAGAACCTCTTCATCGGAAGCATTTTTGTTACCTATGCGGATATTTTCAAGAATGGTATTGTCAAATAGCGTTACATCCTGAAAAACGATGGAGAACAGCGATAAAAGGACCTCAGGGTCGATCCGGGAGATATCCATGCCGCCCACAGTGATTTTGCCGCTATCGATGTCCCAAAAGCGGGAGGCAAGCCTGGAGACAGTAGTTTTTCCTCCGCCGGACGGGCCGACAAGCGCCGTGACCTCGCCCTGTTTTGCGGTAAACGACACGTCTTTGAGCACGGTCTCTCCGGTGTTGTATGCAAAGCCGACGTGCTCAAAGGAGATATCACAGCCAACGTTGGACAACTTGGTATTACCCTGCTGGACAGGATGGTCCAGTATCTCGTTCATGCGGGCGATGTTGGTGCGAGTACTGATCACTGCGGCCAGATTCTGCAGCGCGCTTTGAAGCGGGTCATACAGGCGAGACACTACCAGCAGGAACAAAAACAGGGTCAGAACATCCAATGTACCGCGGACCAGAAGGACGCTGCCCACCAGCGCAACGGTTGCTATACCAAGCTTTAGAATCAAAGAGGCGCTTACGACGAAAGCGGCGAGGCCAAATTCATTTATAATGGAGCGACGCTCCACGGCGCGTATCTTTTTTTCCAGGCCAGCCAGATAGGTCTCTTCAAAATTATTAGCTTTAAGATCCCGGACCGTTTCAATACATTCCTGAATACCGTCGGCGCAGGCCATTTTGGCATCCATAGCCTTTTGATTGAGACGTTCCTGTACTTTTGCCGAAAACCCAACGATTGCAAAGGACACAGGCAATACCCAAAGCGCGGCAAGAGCCATACGCCAGTCAATAAACAAAAGTCCGGCTGAAATGAGCAGTGTTGAGATTATAGAACCGAATAACTCGGGGATAAAGTGTGAAAAGCTTTGCTCGAGAAAGGTGCAGTCGGCCATGATCGTACTAGTGAGATCGGCCAGATCTTTTTTTCCAAAGAAGGAAAGAGGTATTTTTCTCAGATGCTCGGCGAGGCTTATGCGCCGCACTCCGCTTTCCACATATGTAGCAAAATATGTGCAGTTGTATTGAAACCAGGTGGCGAGAAAAATCAGGCCCAGACAAAGAATGCAGCCGATTATATAAAATACCACTTTGACGCCCGATACGCCGCCGGCCATCAGATCGCTGACAAAATAATATAGCAGCCCCGCTGGAAACATAAACGATATGTTTTGAAACACGCAGGCAATACAGCCCTTGATCAGATCTTTAGCACCCTGTTCGGAGAGAGCATATTTTTTTTGCAGACGTTTTATCATACGACTATGCCTCCTTTGAAACCTTCCACTGCACGGAAGTCTGATAGTTATGCCACATATTGCTAAAAATGCCGTCCTGTTCGAGCAGCTCCCGGCTAGTCCCGTTCTCGGCGATGGTGCCATCTTTCATCACATACACACGGTCCACACCCATAACCGTGGAGAGCCGGTGGGCTATCATAATAACCGTGCTGCGGCGGGAGAGGCTTGAAAAAGCGGCCTGCACTTTTGCCTCGTTATCGGGGTCAGCAAAGGCGGTGGCCTCATCCAGGATGACGATCGGGGCGTTTTTGAGCATGACACGGGCAATGGCTATCCTCTGCTGTTCGCCACCGGACAGATAAACGCCCTTTGTGCCGACGACGGTGTCCACTCCGTTTGGCAGTTTCTCGATTATGTCCATACATTGGGCATTTTTCAGCGCTTCCATTATCTCTTCGCGTGTGGCGCCGGGTTTGCCCATGCGCACGTTTTCAAGTATGGATGCCTTTATAAGGCGGCTGTTCTGAAAAACAAAGGATACTGTGTTCATGAGCTCCTCTTTGGAGATATCCCGCACGTCAGCGCCGCCAATCTTCACAGTACCGCTCTGCGGATCAAAAAACCGTGAAATAATATTGGCAAGCGTAGTTTTGCCGCTGCCGGACGGGCCTACAAAAGCAACAGTCTGTCCGGAGGGAATGGTAAGAGAGATGTTTTTAAGTACGTCATTCTCCCCGTCATAACTGAAACTTATATTTTCGAGCACCACTGTGCCGTCCTTAGGCTTTTGAGGATGTTTGCTCTCCTCCAGCGGTTTTAGTTTAAAGACGCTGTCTATCCTCTGGAGCGCATCGTCAACGATCATGGCGTTTTCACTCTGAAACATGATCTTTGTAAGAGTGACTGAAATGATCGGGGTAATTATGATATAAAATATGATGTTCAGAAGAAATTCGGTTGTAACGCCGTTACGGGAAAATATCAATCCGCCCGCAATCAAAAAGGCGAATACGCCATTGATTGCCGCAGTGTAGAACATCATCGGTGTGCGAAGCTGTTTTGTGTATGCAATTACCCATTTTTGATATCTGTCAATGGAATCCTTGAACTTTTTGAAAGAAAATATAGTCTGGCCAAATGTCTTGACCACAGGTATTCCACGGATGTATTCCACGGCTTCGTTTGACATGTCGTCAAGCGCGTTTTGGTATTCCTTCATTTTCTGCTGCATCTGCTGACCGGTCATGGCCATCATAATCATAAATCCCAAGAGTACCGGTGCCAGACTCAGCAGACCAAGTCGCCAATCAAAAACAAACAGCAGTACGAGTAGTCCGCATGGCGTCGCAATTGCGACTGCCCGGTCAGGGAGCTGATGCGCGAGATATGTCTCTGTTGCGGCGCTTGACTCATTGACGATCTTGCGCAGCTTGCCGCTGCCAAAGCTTTCGGCAAAACCGAGAGGCAGCTTTACGATATGTCTCATTGTCTCAATGCGCAGGTTTGTAGCAATACGGAAAGCACCCATGTGAGAGCACATCAATGCGGCTATGTAAACAAGAATTGCCATTATCGCAAACAGTACGGCCATCCAGCCATTATGCGTGATGTTCTGAGCGCTGCCAAAATCCGGCGCTACCTGCAGGATCTCGCGCATAAGTTGCCAGATATACAAATAGGGCACAAGCGCGATAATCGCACTCACGGCTGACAAGATCCAGGAGGCATATGTCAGATATTTATGATTTCCGGCATACCCCAGAAGCCGAGATAAATTGGATTGCTTTTTCAAAGAAATCCCTCCTTATTAATGATTTCTATTTAAAAAGACAGTTAACCGTCTTTGAGTTTTTCAATAAGTTAGTATTGACTAACCACGGGCCAAAAATTACGGAGCATCACTGCCCCATAATTTTCATCCAGCCAGCCGTATAGAATGCGCGCATATCGCGAAGATAGTTCTCTGCGTCCGGCATTGGCATTTCGTGAATTATAAGCTCGAAAAAGGTGTGGAACATACCGGTGATCAAAATATGCTCAAGCCGCAGATCAATCTTAGGGGAAGGGCGTCCCAACTCCTCCAAAACCTTAAGGTAAGCGTGCGTTGCATCCGTTTCGATGTCTACCATATCGTCGATAAGTCCCGAAAAGCGCGTTCCCTCAGAACAGCAGAGGATAAGCTTACATTCCTCAAGGTGCTCATAGGCGTAATGAAGCATGTCGTACATGCAAAGTCCGGAGATGTCGCTAAGTACCTCCGGCTGTCTATCATGAGGAAGTTCGGCAAATTCCTGCTGAGCAGCTTTGAAACGGTTAATTATATATTCATAATGCTTGCCAACCAGGGCCTCAAAAAGTTCCTCCTTGCTTTTATAATAGCCATAGAATGCGCCGGTGGTCATACCGACCGATTTAACTATATTGCGAAGGGAAGCGGATTGAAATCCGTTCTCGAGAAACTCTGCCTTCGCAGCCTGGTGAATCCGCTCCAGAGTGCTCAGGCTTTTGTTTGACATAGAATACACCTCAATATAACGATGTTATATAACGCTGTTATATTATAATCGGTTCGCAACGGCATGTCAATAGGCAAAGACGAGATTGACTCCGGCTTTCAGCAGGCATTTGTGCAAACAAATGTGTTTATAAATGGGAAAAAAGGCCGTCCCAAAGGGACGGCCCACACCTGTATGGAGAAACAGAAAACTTCCGCACAAAACTATGTGCGAATGCGAAATGTTCGGGGGGTAAAATGATATACAAGTATACAGGCCACCGCACAGTAGAGCAGGCAGAAAGCAATGCAAGCAGTGCCGAACATCAACGTGGGAAGCTGAACCCTGATCATCGCGTAGCACACAACATAGGTGACGGCGCTCACGAGCTGATAAGTTCCGCTCTTTAGTTCTGTTGCCGCATTATATGGCTGCAGCAGATAATAAAGAGTAAGATTGTGTACTGAGAAGAACATGCTCATACAGAGCACAGATACAACGATGACAAGGTAATTTAGCGGGTTTTCGGTGCCTCCTGATGCAAATAGGAGCAAGGCAAGCCCTACGCCTATTACTGCTGCCGGAAGAAGGTTTATCTTCATGATCTCCCGAAGCCGGATAGCGAAGAGTTTCAATATCATACGCGGCTGTTTGTAAAACGGATATGTGAGCAGGCTATGGTCGCAGTTAATGAATAGAGCTCGCGTAAATCCCATACCGCGATTGAGCAGATACATGACAAATACGAAATAGGGCAGATAGCTCATCATCAGTCGGTTTACGGTCTCGCGCGCCTCGGGTATCAGGTATAGAGTCACAAGGGCGATGCAGATAAGAGTAAGGCAGCAGAGGGTGATTTTTTTTGAGGCGCTCCACAGTATCTTACGGTGGCGCTTGACAAACAGCTCATTTAAATACTCAAAACCCTTGCGCGTACTGGTTATTGTCCGATCAGCGGAGATACTCTTTTCCGCCTGTGTTCTGCTGGCATTTGCAGCCGTGTCCATCTGAACGCGTGTTTCGACGGCCAATTGCTGGTATATACTGCGGTAGTCTGAAAAATTCCATATCTTTAACGCCGCAGCAGCGCCGAGAGGAATGAAAATCAGAAACAGCACGCCGCTGACGACTGCAGGGAGCGTAAAGCCCAGTGCAGGCAGTGCATATGCCAGAAAAAGAAGCAACGCCACGGCGCTCCACAGCCATTTGCCAAGTTTGTTCTCATTATAGACTAGGCCGCGACGTTCATAGTCCATCAGAGACCACGCGGCAATAGACATCTTCAGGCCGGCAATGGAAAAGGGAAGCGCAAGACAGAGCCATATTGGGATTGACCGGTGCATTCCGAAAAAGAGGATGACCGGCATGAAACCAACAATCACTTTAATTATGGAATAGCCATAATTTGTTCGTGTATAGGCACGTGCGTCCATACGCATGAGGATAACGGCGTAGAACTTGTCCTTAGTCGGATTAAATAGATTGGTATTGGTGAACCCTCCGATGATTGTCAGAAAAAACAGGATGTGCAGGAACACAGCCTGTGTCGCCGCACCCTCGTAGAGTACACCGATACCTGTGACCATAGTGATAAAGTATATGAACTTTCCAAGGAAAACGGTAGCCAGCTCCCATATAGCGGCAAGCACACAGGCAAATATCTTCAGGCCGCGCACCTTAAACAGCGCGCCTGGCAGCAAACGCCTGATTCCGGGTATCTGTCGCAGGGAATAGAGGATGGCGTTGACCCTGTATATATTTTTGAGGGAGAAAGATATTTTTAAAGTTCCGATCATTGGTGGTCCTCCCTCAGGGCAGCAATTATCTTATCCTTGAACTCGCCACGGTCAAGCTCCGCCTTATCAACACGCTCGAGCGTCCCTCGGTGTAGGAGGACTATCTCGTCGCACAGGTCAAGCGCCAGATCGAGCAGGTGGGTTGAGAAGATGGTGATACGTCCGGATTTAAGCGATCGCAGCAGCAGCTTCATTTCCTCGGCAACCACAACGTCAAGAGAGGTCAGAGGCTCATCCAGCAGCAGAACAGAAGGCTGGGCGATAATGTTTATCAGCATCTGCATCTTGTTTTTCATGCCGTGGGAATAGTCCTTGAGCAGCTTGTCACGATCCTCGGGGTCTATATGCATATATTCAAAATACGCATCCAGAGGCTGGGGGCTTTGAATACTGCCGGAGTTTATATCCAGAAAGAATTTTAGAAATTCACGGCCGGTCAAAAATTCAGGCACCGTGGGGGTAGATAGGACATAGCCCATATCCTCCGGACGGACATCCCGCCGCTGTCCGTTCTCCTCCAGCCAGAAGCTGCCGCTGTCCGCCTTCAGGTCGCGGTTGAGGCAATTGAACAATGTGGTCTTGCCGGCTCCGTTGCGTCCTAACAGGCCGTAAATCTTGCCGTCGTCAAAGGCAAAGTCTATGTCCCGCAGAACTTCTTTTTTGTCAAAGCTCTTGGACAAATGCTCGATTATAAACCGCATGTCGGACCTCCAAAAACAATTTACAGGGCTATATAGTGAAATTTCGACTATAATATAGCATAGGGGCTGTGATATGTCTACTGTTTTAATCAGAGGCTTTGTTGCCGCTTACAAACAAAACTGCCGGACAGCTGATTGCTGTTCGGCAGTTTTTACTTTTGCTTATATTCTCGAACGGCTAATACGAAACTGTGGAGCTAACTGCGTTTCCTGTATAACGCGGCAAATACTATCCCGCCTAACAAAACCACTGCACATGCCCCAAGCATTATGATTTCTGCATTGCTGGTTACTACGTCTGTGTCAGGGGTGCTCCATGAGCTGCCAGGGGCCTGGCCTGCCGCATCTCCGGTTTCGTCATTGGATGACGCCTGGGGCAAGGTTTGGCTTTCATCATCCGGAGGCGACACCTGGCCCTGTGCAGCGCCCATATCTTCTTCTGATGCTTTAGGCTCGGTCTGCTGCTGTGCCGTTTCCCCGGATTCTGAAGGAAGCGCAGGAGGCACATCCATTTGCATCCCTTCTGCGGGCGCTGCTGAAAAACCCTCACTGGCCGGCTGAATATCGCTTTGGCCAATATCCGATGCGGTCTGATCAGGAGGCATCATCGTTTCGCTTTCAGGCAGAGCCATATCAGACGGCTGTTCCATCTGAGCCTCCTGCGTTATTTCATCCTGTGGTATGGTTTGCGTGTCACTCCCCTGAAGAAGCCCCGCCGTATCATACTGTTGCCGGTGCTCGGGAGAAAATGTGCCCATATCGCCACCCATATCACCGCCGACATTCATGCCGCCCATATCCGAAATGTTTATACCAGAGGCGTCGATAAGTGCGCTGCTGTCCTGACTTTGCCCCTCGGATGTAGAGGGTATGGTGCCCTCCAATTGGCCGCTTACGCTCTCGGCGCGCAGCAGGCAAAACTCGCGCAGAGTAGCGACGCCGGTCTCAAACTCATCATAGTTGCAAAATGCGGTCGGATCTTTCTCAACATAAGGGGAGATAAGCTCTATGACCTCGTCCATCATCTGTGCAAAGTACCCACTGTCAAAATATTCGGTTATGAACTGAGAAAAATACTGATGATAAAGCTGTGTGTATTCCTCGTTTGAAAAGATCCATGCCAGCATAGGCCGGGAATCCACACTGCCGCCGGAAACAGGGGTATCGATAGGATAGTTGACAAGCTCGGTTGCGTCTTCCGAGCCCATAAATCCGCCAAAGGCAAGGTTATAGTCCCATGGGATCATGGAGAGCTGACCGTTTTCCTCGTAAAGGTAGTAGTTGTGTATCATCGAGCCCGTATAGCTGTCAAAGTTGCACACGAAGTTGTGTACGACGAAATATCGTATGACCTCATCTACGTCAACGACTTCTTCGATATTGTCGCCTTCATTCAGCTGCTTCAGGGAAGCTATCAGCCGGGCCTTGTCTGTATCTGTGATATCCGTCTTGGCATTGTCAAATATATTCGAATAGCTGCTGTAATCGTCATCAGTATAGATGAGAGATACATCGCTGCTGCCAGAACCGCCCATGCCGCCCATATCGGACATGTCCGGGGTCAGATGGAGATCGCCAGCAGGAGTGCCCTCCTGTCTGTCCGGGAAGCCTTCCTGTCTATCCGTGCTGTCCGGGCTCCAGTTGCCCATATTGAAGCCGCCACCGTTGCCGCGGCC
The DNA here is from genome assembly GCA_964609305.1 of uncultured Oscillospiraceae bacterium. Taxonomy (GTDB): domain Bacteria; phylum Bacillota; class Clostridia; order Oscillospirales; family Oscillospiraceae; genus CAKSXP01. The sequence continues at coordinate 30,420 of CAZSRK010000013.1, read as the reverse complement.
ACCGCCCATATCCATGCTGTCGGGCTTATACAGCTCGCCGTAGTCGTTGCCGTAATTTCTCTCGAGGAAAGCCTCTTCCACGCCCTCAACTGCCAGGTACAGGCCCCAGTCTTCGCCGTTTACCGTTATATATACATAACTGCACAGCGGAGCGTCCACGCCGAAGAAAGCCATCATCTGATAACACATATAGTCCTTCATATAGGTGTTGTCCTGTATGATGTTGTTCAGGCTCAGTTTGTCCAGCCCGTAATAGTTAATGCTGCTGTCGTAGTGGTCAAACTCAATCTTGAAGCTGTAGCGATCATTTCCGTAGTTTGCAACCTGGGTGAGGGAGGTGTTGCCCTTTGCCCTTATGGCGACATTTGAATACGCTTCGCCATCGATCAGAACGGAGCACAGGGCATATTCCTCGTCAGTGCAGGTTTCAAGAAATCCCTCCCAGTCATCCATCACGATGTCAATAGTGTGAACTACGCCCGTATTGAACAGCCGGCTCTCGTAACCCAGCACGTTTGAGGCCTCCTGTATGCCCAGGCTTTTGCCATTCATAAAAACGACTGTCAGGATCAGTGTGAGAATGATTGCAACGCAGCAGATAATATCAATGTTTTTATGCGTTGACACGTCATTACACCCCAATTATCCCATATATTCGCCGTTATAACTGACCAGCACGGCACTTGCGACGCCGTCAATATCCGAAAGCGTGTTAATAAAGTCGGTGTCATTGTCTTTAAGCCGTATTTCGACGTTCAGCTCAACAGAGCCTTTCTGCACGGTCTTGCTTTTTACCACAAAACGCTGTACCTGTGTTTTCAGATATTCGGTTGCCATGGTCTCGCTTTCATGCCCGTCACAGCGCAGTACAACTATATAGGGGTTTATATGAGATTTCCTGTTGGCAAAAACCAATAGTATTATACCGATGACGACACTTCCAAAAACAGCCAGCGGTATCATTCCGGCAGCAAGCACGATGCCGACTGCTATGGACCAGAACAAAAAAGCAATGTCCAGCGGTTCTTTGATGGCGGTGCGGAAACGCACGATTGACAGCGCGCCGACCATGCCAAGGGAGAGCACGACATTTGAAGTAACAGCGAGGATTACGAGCGTCGATATCATCGTAAGCGCGACCAAAGTGACGCCAAAGCTGGAGGAATACATTACCCCGGCAAAGGTCTTCTTATATATCAGGAAGATGAACATGCCCAGCCCAAAGGCAAGAAGCATGGACAGGGCCATATCCAAAAGAGATATGCTTGTAATGTTCTCCAAAAAGCTGGATTTGAAAATATCCTGAAAAGTCATATTGAAATAGCTCCTTTATCAAGTTATATGCTCAGCCATACACGCGGCAGGCTGCATATTTAGAAAAGGCTGAGCTGTGTGTGCCCGGAACCTGTACCAGATCACGTATTATGGAGGGTAAAAATTCATCCCATTTGACCTCCAGGATGATTGGATTTCCCCGGGTCGGGACAGTAATGCAGTTTGGGTCCAGAAAGTCTGTGCAGCGAAGCGCTGTTCGTATGCCGTAATCGAGTGTTATCCGTACATTTCCCGGTGCAAACACAAACGGTTCGCGTACATAGTCAACGATGGTTTTTGGGCGCAGACCCTGCGTGTTCATTTTGAAATACAGCTCCTGTACTAAGAGCTTTTCACTGCCGGCCAGGGTTTGCATATCCCCATTGGCGATCGCCATCACCTCATGCTGCGCCAAGTCTGTTTGGGACTTACTGCACAGGCCATTGAGCTTGCTCTTCTTTTCAAGAAGAACAAGGGAAGTATCCCCATTGTAATACCGCACACGAAACTTTTCCCGACAGTTAACGCCGTCGATCTTTTCCTTGAGCGCCTTATCGGTAAGATTGTCGAAATACAGACTGCGGACGCCGTATCTGCCGTTTATCGCGTGCGTATCCTTAACCATGACTGCACTGAGCCGGTTGCGAAGTGCCAGAAGATCGGAATAACCAATCTCATGCTTCCATTCATGGCGAAAATCCATTTTTTCCTCCGATATTTTACATAGTTTTTACTTAACTTTTACATAGGAAATAGTATACATAAGAACCTTAATCCAAACTTAGAGCACATAATAAAAGGATAATACATTATACCCGAACTCATGATTTTAAGGCTAAATTCACAAATCGTAATCAGGCTAAGTAAAAAAAGAGAGCGGCAGGATCTTTACCCTGCCGCTCTCTTTTTGCGGTTTATAAGTAAAAGTACTCAATAGTTTTCGCAGTTTACTTCAAAGAAGCTTTGAGGATGTGCACAGGTGGGGCACTCCTCCGGAGCCTGAGTCCCAACGACGATGTGTCCGCAGTTGCGACACTCCCATACCTTGACTTCGCTCTTGGCAAAGACCTGCGCTGTCTCGACGTTATGTAAAAGGGCGCGGTAACGCTCCTCATGATGCTTTTCGATAGCGGCAACAAGTCGGAACTTTTCGGCCAGCTCAGGGAAGCCCTCCTCATCGGCAGTCTTGGCGAACCCGTCGTACATATCGGTCCACTCATAGTTTTCTCCCTGCGCGGCATGAAGCAGATTCTCAGCAGTGTCGCCTATTCCGCCCAGCTCCTTGAACCACATCTTTGCGTGCTCTTTTTCGTTTTCAGCAGTCTTCAGGAACAGTGCAGAAATCTGCTCGTAACCCTCTTTCTTGGCGACAGAGGCGAAGAAGGTATATTTGTTTCTGGCCTCGGATTCACCGGAGAAAGCGGTCTGCAGGTTTTTCTCGGTCTGCGTGCCAGCGTATTTGTTTGCTGCTGCCGGCTCCTCAATTTTCTCGAATGCGGAGGCCGGTTGCTTACATATGGGGCAGGTGAAATCATCAGGAAGGGTTTCGCCCTCGTAGATATAGACGCAGACAGTACATTTCCATTTACTCATTTTTCTGTTCTCTCCTTTATCTTTAGTTATTTCTTCATTGCATGGTATGAGCTTCAGCAGCTCTTTGGCCGCATGGACAGGAAATTCGGACGACGGGGGATTTTTAACCCAGCTTTCAAGTAACTCATGGGTATTGGCGCTCTGCGGCAGCATATATCCCGCCTCTCGAAGCAAATCCTCGTTGACAAGGCGTATGGACTTGCCAAAGGCGGACATCAGGCGGTACAGGCCATCGTCCTGTGCCGTTTCCGCCAATTCAATAGCAATCTTCTCCTGAGCAGCTTTGCTGCGCGCCAGAGAATTTGCAAGCGCAGTGACGTCGGCAGATTTCTTTTGCTGCGGTGGATATTCAACAGGAACCATGGAGATGGCGGCACTGGGACAAGCGTCGGCACACATACCGCAGCCTGTACACTTGTTCACGTCTATAACACTGTTTTCGGTGTCGGTTGCACCGGTTGGGCAGACATACAGACACAGGCAGTCCTTGGTGCACAGACGTAGGTTTCTCACAGCGATCTGTTTTACGGCTCAAACCCTCCCTTCGATTTTCTCAAATTTCCACGCGGGAACCTTACATACGGGACACAGATCGGGCGCGGAATCCCCCACATAGATAAAGCCGCAGACGGTGCATACCCAAACCTGCGTGTTCTCAAGGAAGGACTCGCCTTCATTGAGATAGCGATTGAGCAGGGAGTGTAGGATGTTTGTTACCTTCTCACCCCAGACGCAAATCCTCTGTGTGCCGCGGTCAGATGCGGCAACGGCACAGGAATTGAGCGCCGGATAGCCCTCTTCCAGATCTCGCTCGATAAGCTCCAACAGCATGTCCATATCCCCATCAGGGACGGAAGGAGCAGCAGCGGCAAAAAAATCCGCCAGTTCTCTGAATAAGACGGCCTCCCGTTCCTTGTACTGTTTCTCACAGCCGCGAGCAAGGTTGGAGCACACAGCGGACAGTTCTCCGGCGGAAAGCTGTTTCATGTCCTCTGTAATTTTAACAGGGGATGACGACTGATTGGCTGGCCTATCATCCTTCTCCTGTGAAAAAGATTCCTTTCCGGCACCGCACAGGGGACAGGCCCAGGTGTCGGGAAGATCAGAAAAAGAACAGCTTTCCTTTGCTTCATCGTAGATGTAGCCGCAGATTTTACATATCCATTTACTCCCTGTTTTTCCTCCTTAATAAAAACGTAGTAGTTATTAAAGCCCCTCTCCAAGGGCATCAACATACTGGAAAAATAGCTAAATTGTGATTGCGCTTGTCTGCATAGTGATGAGCGAGACGAAAATTGGTACTGAAAAACGAAACTCCGGTCACAATATAGCCCTATTTTACATTATTCTTGAAGAAAGAAGAAAAGGAGGGAATCGTGTGGAAAAAAGAAATATTCTGTTAGAAATGTTGGAACAGGAAATGACGGGTATATACGACCTTTTGTACCGTCTGGGACTGACTGCCGACAGAAGCGGCTTTTTCCATATGTCTTATGCGGTATATCTCGCTGTAAGGCAGTCAGAGCGACTGCTGTTGGCCTCAAAGTGGTTGTATCCGGAAGTCGCAAAGCACTATGGCACAACACAGGCCCTGGTCGAACGCGATATTCGCAGGATGGCAGACATCGCGTGGAATACAAACCGCTCCCTGCTTGAAAGGCTGGCCAACAAGCCGCTGCAAACGAAACCTAACGCGGCCCAGTTCATGGCGATTGTCTATGCGATTGGTACCGACAGACGCGGCATAGGACCTGTACTCATATTCATATTGGATAAAAACGCTGCGAACGAAAGTCCGCTCGCAGCGTCGTGGTACGCCCGACGGGATTCGAACCCACGACCTTCAGAGTCGGAGTCTGACACTCTATCCAACTGAGCTACGGGCGCATATTCTATCAGCAATTATAACAAATTGGAATGGCAATGTAAAGCTAAATTTGTTCTCTGGTCCGGGATTGACAGGGAGCCGGAATGAAATTAATATAATGTCATATGCGAAAAAATGAAAAGAGGATTCTTTAATGGCATTTTCTAAATTCACAGGAAACTCCGGATATGTCGTGTCTCCAGAGCTTACGGACGCTGTCAATATTGCAGTTGCGCTCAAAAAGCCGCTGCTGATAAAAGGTGAGCCCGGTACGGGCAAAACAATGCTTGCACAGGCCATTGCGGACTCTCTCGGACTTGAGCTGATCGTATGGAACATCAAATCCACAACTAAGGCTCAGGACGGTCTATATGTATACGACACGGTACAGCGCCTCTATGACAGTCAGTTTGGCGGCAAAAATGTCGACGATATATCCCAGTATATCAAATTGGGTAAGCTTGGGGAGGCATTTAACGCGCCTGAGCAACGCGTCCTGCTGATCGACGAGATTGACAAGGCCGACCTTGAGTTTCCAAACGACCTGCTTTGGGAGCTTGACCGAATGGAGTTTCATATCCCCGAAACAGGCGAGACAATAACCGCAAAACACAGACCGATAGTCATCATAACCTCCAATGCTGAAAAGGAACTGCCCGACGCCTTTCTGCGTCGCTGCATTTTTCATTATATCGAATTTCCCGGGGAAGACCTGATGCGCGAGATAATAAAGGTCCATTATCCTGATTATGAGGAGCACCTTATCGACCATGTACTTGAGGCATTTTATTGGATTCGCTCTCTGCCGGAGATCCAGAAGAAACCGAGCACATCCGAGGTACTCGATTGGATAAGCGCACTGGCTGCGGCCGGCGTCAATGTCGACAGGATAGGAAAGACTATCCCGTTTGCGGGCGTACTTCTCAAGAAGAACGAGGATCTGGATGTTCTGCGCTCCCGCAAGCGCTGAGGCGGCAGAAATGTTTGAACCGTTTTTCTTTTTGCTTCGTGCGCGCGGCGTCCCCGTCTCACTGAACGAGTGGATGACGCTGACCGAGGCCCTTGATATGGGGCTTGGCAAGTCCGGACTGACTGGATTTTACTATATCAGCCGCAGCATATTGGTGAAAACTGAAGCAAATTATGATAAATTTGATTCGGCATTTCTTGAATACTTCAAGGATATGCAGTACACTGGCGAGATCCCGGATGAGCTGATGGACTGGCTGAATCATCCTGAGGACGGCGATACTGAATATGATATGAGCCGCGCCGAGTGGCTTGAGCGCCTGTCCCTGGACGACATGGAAAGGATGCTCTCTGAAAGGATAGGTGAGCAGACGGAGGAACACAATGGCGGCAGCCATTGGGTGGGCACGCGCGGGGTCAGCCCGTTTGGCAACAACGGCGCGTCACGCCGAGGTATAAGGGTAGGAGGAAAGTCGCGGCATCACAGGGCTCTTGCAGTGGCGGGAGAAAGAAAGTTCCGCGACTGGAGCGGCGATGTGACGCTCGATACCAGGCAGTTTGCCATGGCCTTTCGAGCGCTCAGGCAGTATTCAACGCATATCGACGCGCCCAAGACGGAACTCGACATAGACGCAACCATCGATGAGACTAGCGATAACGCCGGATTCCTGAGCCTTGTATATACCCGGCCACGCCGCAACACCGTAAAGCTGCTTATGCTCATTGACTCGGGCGGATCCATGGATTATTACAGCGATATTTGCAGTCGGCTGTTCCAGGCAGCGATAAGCTCCAACCACTTCAAGGATCTCAAAGTCTATTACTTTCACAACTGTGTCTATTCAAAGCTTTACACCAATCCTTCACTCAGATACCGCGACCAGATCGACACGGAATTCGTGCTGAAAAGCGTACCTGCGGACTATAAACTGATATTTGTCGGAGACGCCGCCATGGCCCCCGAAGAACTTGTCTACCGCCGCTATTTTGGTTATGGCTATGGCACTACCGAGGGCATTTCCGGTATGCAGTGGCTCTGCCGGTTTCGGGACAGATACAGACACAATGTATGGCTGAATCCTACGAATTTTGACACGGATTATTATCTGGATTATACCTGCAAGCTGATAATGAAGGAGTTCCCGATGTACCGCCTGACGGTACAGGGACTTACAAGCGCCCTGAAACACCTTCTGGGTAAATAAATGAAATATCAAATGATTTGTACAAAGAAAGGTTGCCAGAATTATCTGGCAACCTTTTTAATATTTGCTTTTAGTATCTCACGTTTTAACAAGCATTCTTTTCTGCCATTTGCCAGAGAGGAAGTATATCATGGCTACCAGGCCCGCGCCGTATGGAGCAAGGGTAAGGCCAAGGTAGACGCCGTTAAGTCCGAACCCTGCAACAGTACCAAGGATATACGCAAGGCCAAGTCTCAGGACAACGCCGTCCAGTATGGCGCCAATCATGACAAGGACCGCGTTTCCGACGGCGCGCGCAAGGCCGTTGAAAGTATTCATATATGAGTACCCGAGAAATCCCCATCCGACGATCCGTATGTAACCTATACCGTATCTGATGGTCTCCGGCTCGTCATCAAAGAGCGAGAATATCTGTGCAGGCCACAGCATCACGATGACCATACCGATGAGGTTAAGCGCACAGCCTATAAGAAGGCTATACCAGACGATCTGTTTGACTCGCCTGGGATTGCCGGCGCCCATGGTCTGGCCCTCCATGGTGCAGGCGGCCGTACCGACGGCAGAGGCCATGATTCTAAGTATGCCGCAGACTTTCTCACCAACGCCGTAAGCAGCCGTAGCGGAAACACCGTAGGCGTTGATAAGCCTTACGACAAACATGAATGAGACGTTTACAATGACCATTTCGATAGCTGTCGGAATTCCGATCTTGAGTATTGCTTTAAGTTTTTCGGTATTTGGCTTAAAGCTCTGAAGCTTAAAATCAAAGCCGAAGCTCTCACGACGGTGATAGAGGTACACTGCCGCGATAACGCAGGAGACACCCTGTGCAATCACAGTGGCAAGCGCCGCGCCCATGGCTCCCATTTTCAGTGGGCCGACAAAGAGAAGGTCAAGCACGATGTTACAGACACTGGCGATGCCGATGATGAGCATGGGCCGCTTGGAATCGCCCATGCCGCGCAGCACGGCACAAATGGCGTTATAGCCGAATATGAAGAAAACGCCAAGTATTGAGACAAAAGTGTATTCCTGTGCGTCTTTCATCGCCTCCGTGGGGACGTTCATCCAGACAAGCACCGTTTTATATATCGCAAGTGTGAATATGCCGATGACAAAAGCACCGATGACGCACATAGTCATAAGCGTCCCTATGACCTGGGACTTGCCCTTTTCGTCGTTTGCCCCGACATATTGGGCAACCAGCACCTGTCCGCCAGTGGAAAGACCGGTACAGATAAAAGTAAGTATGAATGACACGTTCTGACCGATAGTCACGGCGGAAAGTCCAGTGCTTCCGACAAATTGGCCTACGACCATCATATCGACCAGGGCGTAAAATTGCTGGAGAAAGTTTGCGACCAGAAGGGGTATGGCAAAACGTATGATCTGAGGTACGATGCTGCCTTCGGTCATTCTGTTTTGAATCGAGCCGGACAAAGTATTCCCTCCATATTTATGATTATTTTTAATATATATTATAGTCTTTAACTGCCAAGTTTTCAACAATATTACGAATTGAAATTCACTGCAAATCTGATAGAATCAAAATATTAACGGAGATGATATCATGAATTACACTGAAAAAGCGCGAGAATATTTTGCCGGCGACATTTTTGCCACGGAAACGACAGGTATCAGGATAGAAAAAGCGGAGCCCAATTATGCCCTTTGTTCGCTTGAGCCTTCAAAGGAGCATATGAATGCAAATGGCAAGGTTATGGGAGGGGCGATCTTTACACTTGCAGATTTTACATTTGCAGTTGCGTCAAACACAGGAAACGCCCCGACAGTTACGCTTACCAGCCAGATAAGCTTTCTGGCACCCGCGGGAGCGGAGAAGCTTTATGCGGAGGCCAAATGCATCAAGTCTGGCAAGAGCACAGCCATGTTCCTCGTGGAAATACATACCAAATCGGGCGAGCTTGTAGCCAGCGTCTCTGTGACAGGGGCCAGAAAATCATGAAAAACACTCTTCGCATTGTGAAAACTGTCTTTCCTAAGACGATTCCAGTTTTGACAGGCTATTTGATTCTGGGAATTGCCTACGGCATACTTATGAATGAGAAAGGGTACGGTGTGCTGTGGTCCGGACTTATGAGCACGCTGGCTTTCTGCGGCAGTATGCAGTATGCTGCTATAACGCTCCTTACAACTGCATTTTCCCCGCTGAGTGCACTTCTTCTCAGCATAATGGTCAATGCCAGGCACATTTTTTATGGCATCTCAATGCTCGAGAAGTACCGCGGCATGGGGAAGGCCCGGCCTTTTTTGATTTTTTCGCTTACTGATGAGACCTACTCCATAGTAAGCTGCAGTGAGACTCCCGAAGGATTGACAGATAAACAGTTTTACACCTGCGTTAGCCTTCTCGACTGGTTTTACTGGATAACCGGTACGGTTTTGGGCGCGCTTGTTGGCGATGCGCTTACATTCGATACAACGGGACTGGATTTCGCTCTGACGGCGCTTTTCATTGTACTGTTCATCGATCAGTGGAAGAAGCCGGAAAACCGTGCTTCCTGCCTCATAGGGCTGCTCTTAACTGCACTGTGCCTTGTTGTTTTCGGCGAGGATTCCTTTGTTATCCCGTCGATGGTCGGTATAGCCCTGATACTTGGTTTAGGGAGGAAGAAACTATGCCGTTGACACCAGCCCAAACTCTTATTACCATACTTGCTGTTGTACTTGGGACTCAGCTCACACGCTGGATACCTTTTTTGCTGTTTCCGGAGAATCGCCAGGTGCCCCAATTTGTCTCATACCTTGGAAGGATGCTTCCTGCCGCGATGATGGGACTTCTGGTCGTTTACTGCTTTAAATCTGTCTCTTTTACATCATTTCCGTTTGGTTTGCCTGAGCTTATCGCATCTGCCGTCGTGGTCATAATCCACCTGTGGAAAGGCAATTCACTTTTGAGTATAGCTTCCGGAACTATACTGTATATGCTGCTGGTGCAGTTTGTCTTCTAGCCCTGATAGATTATCACATACATAAAACCGGCGCTGCTGTTATGCAGCGCCGGTTTTGCTATGGATAGTTAAATCAGTATTAATCATTATTATGATTATGAAGTTGTTGCTTTATACAGATATCTTTATCATAACTCAGGCATCTGCGTGCTTATATCGTAGACCTGAAGATAAAACTTGGCGTATCCGGCATAAAGTATCATCGTGTGTCCGACCGCATACAGCTGGCTGTCAACAACCACACCGTTGTCGGTGAGCGTGCCTTGAATCTCAAGCGTAATGTAGACCGATGAGTGATCCGGCTTTGAGACCCTTTTATACTCCTGATCGGTTTCATCGTATTCATAGCTCACGGACTTGTCAGTTACGATATTTGCGACAGTGCCTAGGGAGAAAAGTGATGACGTCCCGTCACTGGCCGCGTCGCCGATATTTACGTTGTCAATAACATAGTCGGCGCATTCGGCCTCGTACAACGTCAGATATACTGTCTGGGTAGGGGAACTGACCGATCCGGTACTCAGCAGCTTATATCCGACAAAAGCCAGAGCGAGAATGACGACGGCGATAATAATGACATCGACGATGTTTAATCTGACACGGTGCTTCTTATTTTCATTTTCCATTGTAAATACCTGCTTTCTCGTTATCTTTGGAAACGGCCACTGCTGAGCACAGAAGTGCAAACAACAGCCAGAATAGGACCATGACGCGCGGATAGCTCCAGGGATAGTCGGTTATCCCGAAGAATAGGCTGCCCGCAAGACCGGAAACGCAGCCGGCTATGATGCCCTTCAGCAGCGGGGAAGTCCCGTTCTTTTTTATGCGTCTGGCACCTTCTCTCATCGGGAAAAATACGGACAGCAAAAATGATGCGAGTCCAAGGATACCTGATTCAGCCCAGATCTGAAAATAAATATTATGGGCATGGATAAATACAGCCTCGGCAGTATATGCGCCGGCGATTTCAATCGAGTGCTTAACGGTGTCAGTGCCAAGCCCGACACCGAAAATTGGACTGTGGCCGATGATCCTGAGCATAGCGGCATAAATATAGGTTCTCGTATAGGTCGAGGAATCCGACATGTTGAAAATCGTAAGCAACCTGTTTAAAATGGTGTCCGGCAGGAAGGGGAGACAAAAGACAGCCGCCGCGATAACAAGAGGAATCCATCTTGGGCAGAGCAGGCACATGAGAATAAACATGGAAAAAGCATAGGCCAGCCAGCCGCCGCGGGAATATGTCATTATAAGCGCTGCGCTGCACAGTAAGAAAACCAGAAGGCATATCAGGCGCTGCCAGACTTTTGGTGCAAAGAAAAACATGCACAACATCAGCGGCGAAAAGTAAACCAGCAGATTTGCATATGAGTTCGGGTTTTCAAAAAACGAGTAAACTCTGCCGGGCATGTCCGGATTGAGGCTCAGGTCAGTCAAAATTCCGTTTGCCGCCACGCCGGCCATCCTCTGCAAAAATGCATAAGCCGAACCGATGAACAGTCCGGCAGCCACGAACATTACAAAGGCAAGAAGCTTTTTCTCACTGTCAAAGCTGTTCGTGAATACCACGACGGTTATCATACATGTGACGGCAAAAAAGAAGAACCGAATGCTCAGGGAGAATGAATCCGACCACACAAGGCTTAGAAAGACGACAAGAGCATATATGCAGGGGAACGGGCCTATACTCTCAAGCGTTAATTTCCTTTCCCGATCTCTTATCGTGCCGCACCAGTAAAGCAGCAACGCAAGCACAGCGATAGCAAGGCTGTATATGTTGTTCCAGCGCGACTGCGGGATTATCAGCATCGCAAGCGCCATTATGCAAAGTACAGGGACAGGATATCTGGAAAAGGCATCGAGACACTTAGTGATTATTGCGCTGTTAGCGAGGGGCCGCACACCTACATACAGCTTGTTTAGGATGCCGGGTATGATATTAAGGCAAAATTGAGCTGTACGTCTGAAAATGCTTGTTTCCCATGCGGTTTTGAAAAAGTCACCGCCTGAAAACAGCTTCATGAGTAATCCGTGCTTAAAAACAGAGGCAACCCATGAGAAAAAGCGGTGAAAAATCCCACCTTTAAATTTCTCACATGTCCAGTTCCAGATACGCGATATAATGCACAAAATGAGGCTGTTTCTATATATATCCATAGTCTTTCTCATTTTCCGTTCTTCAGCAAATATAGCAGGCCGAGCAGGGAATAAAGCCGTATGGTGTATAGTTTTGCAACGATTGTCTTGTTTTTGCCCATGCCCGCCGGCTTATAACCGGATACAGCGCGCGAGAACTCCTTTATCTCCATAAGTGATTTGCTTTGTTTGACTTTTTCCCTAAAAGAAGCGTTGTTTCCGGGCGCATATATGTTTCCAATAGCGATAAGAAGACCGGCCCACGCGGTATTTAATTCCCACCAGGACGGCACAGGGATATCGAAACGGCTGACAAGCTCACGCTTGCGAGCCAGGGCAAACAGAAAGGTATCAACACAATCGGGCATGTAACGCCGAGTGGCGGATTTGGGGTTTTGCGTGTACAGATACAGATTCTTTCCTGCCACAGCAAGGACAGCAGGCAAGGAAAAGTATTCAATAAGAAACAACTCATCCTCAAGATATGCTCCCGAAAAGGTTATATTGTTTTCTATTATCTTTTTTCTGTCAAAAAGGTATCTCCACACGAAGCCGTTGAACAGTCCGGAGCTGAGCCTGTCGGATAAAAGAGGCACTACGAGGCCGTCCATAATATCCTCTTCAAAGCTCACACCCTCAGGCAGAGGGAAAGGCTCCGGCTCAGTCTTTCCGTCAGGATAGGCGCGCAGATGGCCGCAGGCGGCACAATCTGCATCATTTTCATCGACAGCAGTAAGCATATCCGCCAAAAAATCGGGGCAAAAGGCGTCATCTGCATCCAGGAATGCGATAAAATCGCCGACAGATAGGGAAATACCTTTGTTTCTGGCGCTGCTGACACCTGCGTTTTCCTGATAGATGACTCTTATGCGGCTGTCAGAATCAGCAAATTCCCCGGCGATTTCGGCCGTTGCATCGGTTGAACCGTCATTGACAATAAGCAGTTCCCAATCCTTAAAAGTCTGACTGATGACCGAGCTGACTGACGCGGCAAGAAATTCCGCGGCGTTATACGCCGGCATTATTATACTGACACGAGGCATATGAGCACCGCCTTATCCCTAGTTTGGGATAGTATACATTAGTTTTCAGTTTTTTTCAACGTTATTAAGTTAAATGTCTACGCGGAAAATATGCGCCTCGTTGTGCATGCATACGAAATTCAAATCGCCAAAATGTATCTGAGCAGGCTGTCCGCAAAGCAGGCAGGGCGATACGGTGCATCCGTCAGGGACATGCAGTGATACAGTCAATTCGTCGCCCCGGTTTACTGCCGCGACAAGCTCGCTTGTGCCGTAGTTTCTTATGATACACAGGCAGTCGGAATTTATCGGCTGGAATCTTACATCTCCTTCGGAGAGAATATCGGCGTTATCTTTTCGCATCTGTCCGAGAGTTGCATACAGCTGCTCAAGAGAGCGTCCTCCTGGCATGAACGGGCCCCTGTTAAACGGATCGGAAGCCCCCTGCATACCCAGCTCATCCCCATAATATACGCATGGGAAGCCCGGAAGAACGAACTGTAAAACGGCGCAAAGTGACTGAAGCTGCGCCCCGAGCTCGTCTTGCTGCGCGCTTACTTTCAGGCTGGCAGCTTTCTCGCGTGAGATACCTTCAAGTGCTGAACCGAGAGACAGTACCGTTCTTATTCTAGGCACATCGTGGCTTGACAGCAGATTCATCAGACAGTAATACAGAGGAGCAGGATAATCTAATTTCTGAGACAGTAGAAAATCGGTGAGCTGATATGCATCGCTTGTGTTTATCGCAAAGGAGATAAGAGCATTTCGCAAAGGATAGTTCATTACAGAATCCAGGGCATTGCCGAGGGCATAGGTCCTGTGCCTGTCATAGCTTATTTTTGTGACGGCATTTTCCCAAACCTCTCCGATTATAATGGCACCGGGATCTGTCTGCTTTACACTTGAACGCAGAAGCTCCAAAACCTCGTCGGGAAGCTCGTCGGCGACATCAAGGCGAAATCCCGAAGCTTCTGCATGCAGCCAATGAGGGATAACTCCATCCGGAAGCCCAAGAATATAGTCCTGCCATGATGGGTCGTGCTCATTGACCTCAGGCAGGGAGTCAAACCCCCACCAGCTTCTGTAATGTTCGGGATAGGATGAGAAATCATACCAGCTACGGTAAGGGCTGTCGGGATCACTGTAAGCTCCGCCGCCATATACTCCGCGCTTGTCAAAATATACGCTATCAGAGCCTGTGTGTGAAAACACGCCGTCGAGTACAACGCTTATGCCGTGCTTTTCGCACTCTCTGCAAAGGAGGGTAAAGTCCTCTTCAGTACCGAGCATAGGGTCTATCTTGCGGTAATCGGCAGTGTTGTAGCGATGGTTTGAGTCGGCCTCAAATATCGGATTGAGGTAAATTGCTGTTACGCCCAGGTTGTCGAGATAAGGCAGCTTTTGGATAATGCCTTTCAGATTGCCGCCGTAGTAATCGTTGGGGGAATAATGCTCTTCACCTTCGGAGGGCGTCCACTTTACCGGCTCGTCCCATTTGGAATGTATCTCAGTCCTGCGTCCCATCTTTGCGTGATAGTCGGCGTTTATCTGCCCTGCGCGGCTGAATCGGTCGGGGAATATCTGATACATTGTACAGCCGTGAAATTTGGCCGGTGTGATAAAATCGGGCGAATATACGGTTACGGTTACTGTATGCTTATTCGGCTCATCGATCAGTATACCGCCGAAACTCAGGCGGAAATTATAAAAAACAAGCTGTGGTTCTCCAGTTAAGACAGTACTTGCACAGAATATTCCGTTGCCACCACGGCAGGGGATACTAGTGCCGCCAAAAATGAGCTCAGCACCGTCGGCAAGCCCAGTGCTGTCCGAAACACTGAGACTGATCTTACTGCCGCAGACAGCAGCGCCGAGGGGATTTCTGTAAAACAGGTCAGTGTGGTCATGAACGATTCGCTCTGACATTTCGTGTTTAAACATAATCCAGAGCGTTTGCAGGCGGGGGTTAATTCCATCCAGCGGGTATTCCTCGAATCCGCTTTCAGGAAGCTCGAAAGAATTCAGAAGGGCCTCAATAGCCTGCTCCCAGGGCAACCTGTTTTCATCTACCAGAATACGCAGCAGCTCCGGCATATAGATCCAGCCGAGCGGCCCACAGAGCGTCCTGTTGGTTTCAGCGCCTCCCTGCAAGTCAAAGGAAATGCGGCAGTATTCTCGTTCAAGCCAGTTCAGATCAGCCGGTATATCATCCGATGTAACGGTTCTTCCGCCGGAATATGAGATGCTAAGTCCCGATTCGTTCCATATTTCGCTTACTTCAGCGCCAAGTATAACATACATATCAAACAAGTTCAGCGTAAAGCTGCGCGTATTTAACGGCAGCGTCTGCAAAGCTGAAATCCTCCGCCATTGCATTTTTCAAAAGTGAATTGAATATATCTCTGTGGTTTTCAAACAGGTTTACCGCGCACTCAACTGCACTTAGCATATCGCACGCCGTGTACTGCCGGAAAGTAAAACCCGTACCGCTTCCGGTTCTGCAGTTGAAAGGTCTGACAGTATCACGCAGCCCGCCGGTTTCACGGACAATTGGAATCGAGCCATAGCGCATCGCGATCAGCTGAGAGATGCCGCAGGGTTCAAACCTTGATGGCATCAGAAACATGTCGGAAGCGGCATATACACGTCGGGCGACGCCCTCATCATGCTTGATATATGCACAGAATCTGCCGCGATATGAGTTTTCGGCTCTGCGCATAAGATCCTCATATCCGCCGTCGCCTGTACCGACGAGCACAAAGCGTGTATCCATTTCCATCAGTCTGTCGAGGCACTGCGCAATGAGTTCGACTCCTTTCTGCTCAGTCAATCGGGCAACCATGCCGATGAGAGGCCGGTCGGGCACCGGTATCAGGCCGAGCTCGCTGCATAGTTCCTGTTTGCAGAGTGTTTTCCATGAAAGTGCGTCATCCCCAAGCCTGTGGGAAAGATAAGTATCGCGTGAGGGGTCATAGGAATACCTGTCAATGCCGTTTAGTATCCCAACAAGCGTATTTCCGCGCCTTTGAAGTACATCCTCAAGACCCTCTCCGTACTCTGGTGTCATTATCTCAAGCGCATAGGTCGGGCTGACGGTATTTACGCGGTCAGCAAAGACGCAGCCTGCTTTCATAAAGCTTATACTGCCGCCGCTCTCTATATATTCGCTTGTCAGGTAAGACGGAGGAATAGACAACACATCGCTGACAAATTCGTGGGAAAAGCGGCCCTGATAGGCGATGTTGTGTATCGTCAGCAGTGTTTTGGGGATGCTTTGCATAGAATCGGCATACTGAGTTTTTGCGAGCATGGGTATGACCGCTGTGTGCCAGTCGTTGCAGTGTAGTATATCGGGCATAAAGTCAATACGGGGCAACATCTCCATGACCGCGCGCTGAAAGAAAGCATACTGCTCGCCCTCCGAAAGCCCGCAGTTATATATCTCGCCGCCAAAGTAGCGTTCATTGTCTATCAGGTACAGGGGTGTTCCCTCAAACTCCATGGTAGCGATGCCAACATATTGACGGCGCCAGCCGAGATCAATATAAAAGCTCATCGTGTAATTGAGCTGCGAAGCATAATTATCCTTTATCATTCGGTGCAGCGGGATGACCGCACGTGCGTCTAAGCCCAGCGAGCGAAGCTGCTTTGGCAGTGCGCCGATAACATCGGCAAGGCCGCCTGTCTTGGCCAGAGGCGCAAATTCGGAGGCGGCAAGCAGCACACTTATTTGTTTATCCGGCGCATTATTGTCAACAGCCATTCGATGCCTCCGATGTTTTATAGAAATAATATGCGCACGAGAGGGGCGAGAGACGCACGACCGCACTGTGCCGGAATTCACGGAAGCCAACCGGGGAGGAGAGGACGTTGCTGTGTGATGCCCGGGCGCTTCCGCCCCAAAACTCGCAGGTGCTGTCCATGATTTGTATCAGCCTGCCGGAATCGGGAATGCCGATTGTGAGCCGCCGTTCCTTATCGGAAAAATTGCAGGCGCAGATTATTCGCCTTCCGGATACACCAGTTCGCATAAACGCAGCGCAGCACAATTCGCTCTCGTCGACGCTCAGCCAGGAAAAACCGTCCCATGACCCATCGATGGAATACATGGCGTCATGGTGCTTATAGAATTTGTTGAGAAAACGGACATATTCACGCAATTTTTCGTGCATGGGATAATCTGTGAGAAACCAGTCGAGCTGCTTATCAAAATCCCATTCGATAAACTGTCCGAATTCCGAGCCCATGAAGCTCAGTTTCTTACCGGGATGTGCGTATACAAAACCATAAAAAGCGCGCATGAGTGAAAACATCTCATCATAAGTGCCATAAAATTTGTCCAGCATGGATTTTTTCCCATGCACCACTTCATCGTGGGAGAAGGCCAGAATGTACCGCTCCGAAAAAGCGTACATCATGGAGAATGTGAGTTTATCATGTGCTTTTCTGCGATTTTGATGCGCAATTGAAAGATAGTCGATAGTGTCATGCATGAAGCCCATGTCCCATTTATATGTGAATCCCAGCCCTTCAGAATCGGTGACACCGGGGAAATTATCTGATTCCTCGGCTATCGTGATGCAGCCTGGATATTCGGTTTTTACAGCCAGGTTAAGCTCCTTGAGGAAATCGACTGCCTCAAAGCAGATATTTCCTCCGTCCATGTTTGGAGTAAACGCATCCTTTTCCCGCCCGTAATCAAGAAAGAGCATGGAGGATACGGCGTCAACGCGGATACCATCGATATGGTATCTGTCAAAAAAACTCATTGCTGAGGAGATGAGAAAGCTTCTGACTTCCGGCTTGGCATAGTCGAATATCAGCGTACCCCATTGTGGATGGCTCGCCATCAGCTCGTCGCTGCGCTCAAATAGTGCGGTCCCATCGAAGCGGGACAGCCCATGCTCGTCACGGGGAAAATGTGCAGGTACCCAATCCATTATGACGCCAATATTTCGAGAGTGGAGCTTGTCGACAAAATACATGAAATCCTGGGGAGTGCCATATCGCGAAGTAGGAGCGAAATACCCGCTCACCTGGTATCCCCAGGAACCTCCAAACGGGTACTCTGTTATCGGTAACAGCTCAACGTGCGTATAGCCCATATGCGCGCAGTATTCGCAAAGCTCATCCGCCACCAGACGATAATTCGGATATATAGCAAGTTCACTTTTTCGCCAGGAGCCGATATGAAGCTCATATATATTCACGGGCCGTTTGTAGCTGTCTGCGGCCGATCTTCTGCGCAGATAGGCCGAATCGCTCCAGACAAAGCCGTCAAGCCGCCATACCTTACTAGCCGTCGCAGGCCCTGTCTCACAGTGGACAGCAAGCGGATCGGCCTTCATCCTGGCTTTACCGTCTGCACCAAGTATCAGATACTTGTAATTATCGCCATGTTTTGCGTCTGATGTACTGATGTGCCAGACTCCATCACTGTTTGACATTGGACTTCTGTCCGGGTCCCATTCGTTGAAATCGCCGACAAGGGATACGCGCCTTGCATTTGGGGCCCAGACAGCAAAATCCCAGCTGCCGTCCGTGCATGACGGACGGCAACCGAGATTATTATATGCTCTGTATTCATTTTCCGTGAACCAGTTACCGCACATGAGTGACTCCGTTATTCGTTTGCTTTCATTGATTCGACCATGTCGATATTCCTCAGTTTCTTGAGCATTACAAGTTCAACGAGCAGCATGAAAACAACGGTCACAACGGTTGCATAGACATAACTCATGGGATATATGGATCGTCCAAACATGATCGAATCGATCTCGGCCGTGAGTACCACCATCCGGTGCAGCCAAATTCCCAGGTCCAGTCCCACGGCAATCCCTATCAGGCAGAGTATATTTGTCTCACGGTAAATATATGATATGACCTCGCCCTCATGGAACCCAAGCACCTTGATGGTTGCAAGCTCCTTCTTACGCTCACAGATATTTATGTTAGTCAGGTTGTAAAGGACGATTACCGCAAGCGTTCCGGCAGCCAGGATCAGCACTATGACGATGTAATCAATACTCTTGACGGTGTTTTCAAAGCTTTCACGAATGCTCTCGGTGAAACTGACCGACAGCGCGTTGTCGCTCATGAGCAGCGCGCTGGATACCGCGTCGCGTGCCTCGGAGCTGCTGTCGTTCATCATTCCCCAGACCATTGTATATTCAGGGGCTTCGCCAAATGCGTCGAAAAATGCGTCTGTACCGATATAAGCGTAACTTGTTACGTAATTTTCACAAATTCCGGTGACGGTGACCGGCACGGTTTTGCCGTCAACGTTTCGAATTGAGACGGTGTCGCCAACGCTGATGTCCAGAGTTTCGCAAAGCTTTTCCGTAAGGATAACAGAGTTTTCGTCGAAGCTTATCGGATTTCCGCTTACCCGTTCCCTCAGAGTTACGAAGTCTGAAAGCGCTGAGATGTCCCTGGGCACGACAAGTGAAACGCTGATTGATGTGCCGTCGCTCTCAACGTAACCCGCCTCATAATGAAGCGACAGCGTGCCGTCTATATATGGGGAGGTTTCAAGTACTTCGGATATGATAGGGTCATTCTCGGCCATGTCCGGCTCGCTGGTATACAGCATAAAATTATAATGATATATCTCTCCGAATTGCAGGTCGACGATGCCATGTATGGAGTCGCGAAGGCCAAAACTGCACAACAGGAGAGCCGTGCAGCCAGCAATACCAATAACGGTCATAAAAAACCGCTTTTTATATCTGAATATATTTCTGGCAGTGACCTTGTGCGTAAACTTCATCGGTTTCCAAATGAATCCAATGCGTTCAAGCAGGATGCGTTTTCCTGCCTTGGGTGCCTGAGGCTGCATTAATGTCGCTGGTTTTTCACGCAGCTGCGACAGGCAGGCCCATAGCGTTGCACCCACGCTACAAACAAGAGCAACCGAGATTATCACCACAGCGTATCCAAAGTGGAATGGCATTTCCGTCTTTGGTGCAGTGAACATCATGGAGTACGCATTTACGATAATACCCGGCAGTGACTTAAAGCCGATAAATATACCGGCTATGCTTCCAGCCAGGCAGGCTATCGCGCTGTATCCAATATAATAACCAAGGATGGAGCCGTCCGAATACCCCAGCGCCTTTAGCGTACCGATCTGCAGCCGCTCCTCCTCGATAAGCCTTGTCATGGTTGTCAGCGCAACGAGCGCTGCGACAAAGAACAAAAATATCGGGAATATTCTGGCTATGGCATCGACCTTTTCAGAATTGGACTTATAACTGCTGAACCCGACCGTATCGCTCCGGTCAAAGATATACCACTCCGGCATTTCCAGGGAGTCTATTTCCTGCTGCGCGTTTTCAATCTCTTCAAGGGCTTCGGCCAGACTTGTCTCAGCCTCCGACTGGGCTTCTGCGTACTCGGTCTCTCCGCTTTGCAATTCAGCCTCCGATTCAGATAACTGAGCCAGACCGGTGTTATATTCCTCTATCTGCTGGTTTAGCTCCGCCTGGCTCTGGTATATCTGGGCAAGTCCGGCTGAGCGGTTGGCGTCGATCTGTGCCTGCGCAGCTGCGCGCTGAGCTTCAATTGCGGCATCGATTTGAGTACAGGCTTCGTTGTAGCTGGCTTCCTTTGAGGCATCAAGCTCTGCCTGTGCTGCATCCAACTGTGCGGAAGCTGCGGCATAGTCATCCTCATCCATCAGTTCCTTGTTGGCCTCCAGCTGACTGCGTTGGGAGTTCAACTCGTTTTGATATTCGGCAAAAGACTCGTCAACTTGTATCCTGGCGGCAGCCTTCTGACTCTCTGACGCCGCATTGAGGCTGGATGCAAGTTCGGACTGCGCGCTGGCTATACTGCTGTTGAGCTGAGCCAACGCACTGTTTATCTGATTTTGAGCGTTGGTGAGCTGTGATTCTGCATCGGCCAACTCCTGCCTGGCCTGTTCGAGCTCTGTCCAACCGTCATCAAGTTCACCGCGGGCCTCTTCCAGCTCAGATTCAGCCTGTACTACAGAACTGTCATATTCCTCCCGCGCACTGTTAAGCTCGCTTTGTGCCTCCTGTACAATACTATCATACCTGATCTGGGAGCGTTCAAGCCCGAACGCCTCGAGCTTTTCCGCATATTCGTCAACATAATCTGTGTACTCGTCAGAAAAGCTGTCCATTTCGGACGCGCCTTCAAGCGTCAGATAGAAATCAGTGTAGACGTCAAGTGTGTATGCCTCAGGCAGTACGTACATAACAAGCTCAACAGAGCCCGTGCCGACGGTGGAGCTCTCGCCCTCGATCGAAATATAATAGGGAAGCGATATTATCCCGACGGCCGTCAGTTCCGTAAAGGCATAGGTGTCCTCAAGCTCATCATAATCCCTGTTATCCTCAGAAATCGTAAAAGTTTCCCCGACGTAGTAGTCGGAAGTATATGAATTGGGACAGCATATCAGACATTCGCTGCTGTTTTGAGGAAGCCGGCCCTCAGTGAGTACAAAGTTATTTACAAGGTTTTCGTCATTTATATCCAGACCGTATATTCTGGTGACGTAGCTTCCAACGGAATTGACCATTGTCAGATCGGTGACATAAGCCGGCGTAACATCCTCCACATAGTCCAGATTTCGCACACTTTCAAGATCGTCCTCGGTCAGACCCATAGTGCCCTTGAAGTACAGGTCAAACATGTTTGTTTCATCATAATAGTTATCGACTGTAAGTTGCATATCCGGCATTGTGGCTATGAGACCGCCCAGAAACCCAACGCCTACGGCAAAAATAGAGAGTATGGACAGAAAACGCGCTATCGTGGAGCGGACATCGCGAAAAAGCAGCTTTGCATATGTACCCTTGCGTCGCTTCATGTTCTCACCACTCTATCTGCTCAACAGGCGTAGGGGAGCTGTTGAGCGTAACTTCCTCTATCTGGCCGTTTTTCACCCTGACGACCCTGTCCGCCATTGCGGTCAGAGCGCTGTTATGCGTTATAACGATGACTGTTTGACCGGTGTCCCGTCCGGTGTCGTAGAGAAGTTTCAGGATGTTTTTGCCTGTATTGTAATCCAGTGCGCCCGTGGGTTCGTCGCAAAGCAGGATCTTTGGGTTTTTGGCAAGTGCCCGGGCAATAGCCACTCGCTGTTGCTCGCCGCCGGAGAGCTGCGCCGGGAAATTGTTCAGCCGCTCTGACAGCCCTACATTTTTTAGAGTCTCGACCGCATCCAGCGGTTCTTTGCAGATTTCACTTGCAAGCTCAACATTTTCAAGCGCGGTCAGGTTCTGCACCAGGTTATAAAACTGAAACACGAATCCGACGTCGTAGCGCCTGTAATCGGTAAGCTGCCGCTTATTGTACTGGCTTATTACCGCACCGTCCAGTGTAATAGTGCCTTCATCACAGGTATCTATACCGCCGAGAATGTTCAGAAGCGTGGTCTTTCCGGCACCGGATGGGCCGACAACAACGCAGAATTCTCCTTTTTCGACCGTAAAGCTGATGTGATCCGCTGCGATTATTCTATGTTCGCCGGAGTTGTAGTATTTGCAGACCTTGTCAAATTCTATATAGCTCATTATTTCACTTCCAAGGCGTTAGTTTTACCAATTTCTTTTGATAAATATATAGATTTATTTTATCACAATTTATGCAAAACGACAATACATGAGGGTGGGTATCAATTGTAAACTCTCTGTTAAAAATGCCGTATTGCAAACGACCTATGGGTATGCTATTATATACGTACTCGATCCTGACTCATCTGGGTACGTCCCGCATGGAAAGGCGATGGGAACAAATTTGCATTATGCTATGCAGTGACCTCGCCATGACATATGGCGAGGAATTTTGTTTTTGTGAGGTGATACACATGGATAAGCGTATAGCGGTAATAAGCATCATCATTGAAGATATGGACTCGGTGTCCGACGTCAATGATATTCTGCATACCTATGGCGAACACATAATAGGGCGGATGGGTATTCCTTACAGAGATAAAGGATTGCACATCATATGCGTTGTTATCGACGCCGAGGAGAGCACCATCAGCTCGGTTTCCGGCAAGCTGGGAATGCTGCGAGGGGTGAGTACAAAAACAGCGATCGCGAAATCGAAGTAAGAAGTAAGAGGTGCGATATGAAAAGATTAACATGCGCTGCAATTACCCTGTTAATGCTGCTGTCCATTTTTGTGCTCGGTGCCTGCGGGGAGGAGCAGGACGACACCGTTGCGCGCGTTGCCGGGCTTACGGGCCCCACATCTATCGGAATGATAGAGATAATCGAGAATGCGGCAAATGACGTTGCGGAACATCCGTATGAATTTACGATCGCAGGTTCTGCCGACGAGATAACCCCGCTTCTTATCCAGGGCGAACTGGATATCGCGGCTGTGCCGGCAAACCTTGCCTCCGTGCTGTATAACAGGACCGACGGAGGAATGGAGGTTCTGGCGGTGAATACTCTTGGCGTGCTCTATATAGTCGAGAGGGGCGAGAGCATATCATCCTTGACTGACCTGCAGGGGAAAACGATATATGCCACAGGAAGGGGCTCCACGCCGGAATACAATCTATATTATCTGCTGGAGTCTGCCGGCCTAGACCCAGATACGGATGTAACCATTGAGTGGAAGTCAGAGCCTACCGAGGTCGTTGCACTGATGAGTGAAGAACCGGGCTCGATTGCCATGATGCCGCAACCGTATGTGACAGTCGCGCAGAACAATATTGAGGATTTGAGGATAGCTCTGGATCTCACACAGGAGTGGGCAAATCTTGGTACCGGAAGCGAGATGGTAACCGGCGTCGTTGTTGCAAGGCGCGAATTTATAGAGGAACATCCCCAGGTAATCAGCAGATTCCTTGAGGAATATGAGCAGTCTGTGGAATTTGTCAACAGCTCTGTCTCCGAAGCGGCAGCTCTTGTTGAGAAACATAACATTGTAAACGCCGCCGTCGCAGAGAAGGCAATACCCTACTGTAACATCGTGTTCATGACCGGGGACGAGATGCACGATGCGCTCGGTGGATATCTCGAGGTGCTGTTCGACCAGAATGCCGAGTCAGTCGGCGGCGCTCTGCCGGGCGAGGACTTTTATTACGGTGTAAGCTGATTTGAAAAGCAAGGGAACAATCGAAAAGGCGGCGGCGATACTCTTTGCTCTCGTCGTCTGGCAGGCGGCAGCCATGCTTATAGGCAACAGGCTGCTACTTGTCACGCCTGTCGATGTTGTTTTGACACTCTCCAAACTCTGTTTTGAAAGCGAATTCTGGCTTTCAATAGGATTTACGTTAATAAGGATAGTTTGCGGTTTTGTTCTTGGCGTTCTTTTGGGACTCTTGTTTGCTCTGCTGGTCGGGAGCTTCCGGATAATACGGCTTGCTCTATGGCCTTTTATGACCGCTATCAAGGCGGTGCCTGTGGCATCTTTTACTATTTTATGCCTTATCTGGATCAGGGCCGCCAATCTCTCTGTCGTTATAAGTTTTCTTATGGTCATACCCGTCGTATACTCTAATGTACTTCAGGGAATAGACTCTACGGATATCAAAATGACTGAGATGTGCCGGGTGTTCCACATCAGAGGCCTGAAAAAGATAAAATATATAACGCTGCCTCAGATCAAGCCCTTTCTTCTATCGAGCTGTGGAATTGCGGCGGGCATGGCCTGGAAATCCGGAACTGCGGCCGAAGTAATTGGAATACCCGCAGGCTCGATAGGGGAGAAGCTGTATCAGTCCAAGATATATCTGTCCACAGGAGAGCTTTTTGCATGGACGCTGACAATTGTTTTGATAAGCGCGGCGTTTGAGAAGGTATTTTTGTGGATTCTCAAGGCTTGCTATCGCGGACTGGAGGATTGAAAGTGGATATAAAGCTTACGAATCTCAGCTTTGCATATTCTGTTGAGTCGGTGTTTACAAAGCTTAATATAAGCTTTCCAGAGGGAAATACTACGGTCCTGATGGGCCCGTCCGGCAGCGGAAAAACAACGCTGCTATATCTGCTGATGGGCCTGCTCAGTCCAGCAGACGGCAAAATGTCGGGTATTCCGGACCGCTTCAGCGCCGTATTTCAGGAGGACAGGCTGTGCGAGGCTTTCAGCGCTGTCTCCAACCTTTGCCTTATTGGGGCTTCAGCGGAGCAGGCGAGGACGGCGCTCTCCGAGCTTGGACTTGGAGAACACCTGACCGCTCCGGTCAGAGAGTACAGCGGCGGTATGAAAAGACGTGTGGCAATTGCAAGAGCCATGCTCGCGCAAGGCGAGGCGATATTCATGGATGAGCCGCTAAAGGGTCTAGACGAGCATATGAAGTCAGTTGCGGCGGATTTTATAAAATCAAATCTACGCGGCAGGACGCTTATAGCGGTGTCGCATGATGCGCATGATGCGCTTCTGCTTGAAGGCAAAGTTGTCAATATGGAAAATCTGTAAGATACGCCCGTGTTTCCCAGCGCGGTATTTTTAATGATTCTTAGTGATAAATACTGTGACGGATAAATGGGAAAATAAAGGGCCAAAAACTATTTGACAACTCTTCCGCAATATGCTATCATACACAAGCGGCCAGATGGAGAGATGTCCGAGTGGTCGATGGTGACGGTCTTGAAAACCGTTGTGCGAAAGCACCGGGGGTTCGAATCCCTCTCTCTCCGCCATAGCTTCCGCCGCGGGCGGTGCTCACGGCGGAAAATTTAACTTTCGTCCTGGAGAAGTACCCAAGTGGCCGAAGGGGCTCCCCTGCTAAGGGAGTAGTGCGTGTTGAGCGCAGCATGGGTTCAAATCCCATCTTCTCCGCCAGAGAAGTACCGGAAAAATACTTTCCGGTACTTTTTAATATCCTTACACCGGAAATACAAAAGACAGAAACGGAGGTTGTGTATGGATCAGAATTATCGCCAGCCGGGACAGGTCCCCGTTTACGGTACCACTGAGCCGGATATCGCTTTGAAAAAGCAGAATAGACTGCTCTGTGTGATTGCCGCTATCTGTGCAGTGCTGCTTTTGATAAACATAGTATGTATGGCCATTATCATACCGCCTGTAACCAGCTTTTTAGGCGGTTTCTCCGGCCTGGGGGAGAGCATCTCGCTTTCCGATGCTCTCGATACGCTGGAAGAGCTGCAGCTGCTCATTTCTGAGAGCCGCGATGGAGTTGAACAGGCCGCCGAAAAGATAGAAGAGTTTGACGTCGAGACGCTTAATGAGACCATACAGTCCCTCAATACGATCATTGAACCGCTTGCCAATCTCTTTGGACAGGGATAACTGAACGGAGCTTATCAATTTTTGATAAGCTCCGTTCAGTTTTATACACATATCTTTTATGAATTATAATACCCGCAGACAGTCCTGGAAACTTCAGCGAATGTCGTTATAGCATCCGCATTGTTGTAGATTTTTGTAGCCAGTATACATAGGATATAGTCCCCATTTGGGGTAGTTATAATAGCCACGTCATTTTCAGTATTGTCATGATCCGGGGAGTACAGCTCACCCGTCTTGTTGGCAACGCTGACACCTTCAAACCCGTCAAGTCCAGCGGGTATCTTATTTCTACGCTCCTGACGGGACATCATGTCCAGAATTGCGTCGGAGGCCGACTGGCTTACATAAGTGCCGCTATATATCATGGACAGGATTTTCGCACAGTCGCTGGCAGACACAAGGTTTTCCTCACCCGTATCGAGCATGAGACGGTTGAGCGTCGTGGAGGAGCAGCCGATGCGATCAATAAAACCATTTACCGCTGATATTCCGAGATCACTGTCTCCGTTGCCAAGAGAGATAATAAGATTGTTTGCGGCGTTGTTATCACTTGCAGTTATCATACTTTCTATCGACAATGTGGTCAGCTCGTCCAGTTCTGTGCCGTTATTTTGAGCATTGTCATATACAGCGCCTGCGATAAAGAGCTTGATAACGCTCGCGGCAGTCATAGGATCAGAACCTGAGAGACCATTGGTAGATGTGACAATCTGCTCTCCGCTGTCCAGATCCTGCACAAGAATTACCCAATCACTCGCATAATCGGAAAATTTGGCGTCCAGCTCAGCCTTAAGGGCGCTCAGATCTACGCCATCAGATATTTCCGGGCCAGAGCTTTCGACAGGTTGTGCAGTCTCCTCTATATCCTCCTGTGGAATCTCTGACTCCTCCGGCGATGGCGTTTCCGTCGGGGTCCAGCTTGGTGCAGCCGATTCTTCGGATGGACTGACAGGCGATTCTGCGTTGGATTTGTCGTCAGTAGACAGTATCAGCCCGCTTGCGATAAAGCCCAGCAGGAAAGCGATTATGACAGACAAAATAAAAATAACTGTCAGAAAATTTCTATTTTTCATCGCATCACCTTATTTCAGGCAAGAATGTACATAACTGCCTATCTGAGCGGCGCAGGACATAAGCTGGCTCTGGGTATCTCCACAGGCCATAAACACCACAATATAGGTTTCAGAGCCGTTATCCACAATTGCAGCCTCATTATACAGATCACTGCGTACGCCGTTATGGTTCATAAAGACATAATCGTCGTGTATGCCGGCTCCAAGTCCGCTGCCCGCCGTAGAGTCGACAATATACAGATTTTCCAGCAGAAAACTGCGTCCGCCGCTGAACCCGTCATTCCAGATAAACTCCAGCATACCCGCAACGTCTGCCGCACTTACGTAATTCTCACTGCTGCTGGAAGTAAAGCCGATCTTTGCGTTGAGCTCGACACTGCCATAGCCATAATAATCGCAGACATCCTCAATGTGGGCCAGTCCCAGAAAAGTCATCAGAGAATTTGCGGCATTGTTGTCGCTGTAACAAAGCATTGCATATATAAGCGTGGATATACTGAGGTATTCACCATCATTTGATGAGGAGATATACCCGCGTCCGTTGAGTTCATAGTTAAAATGTATGGAGTAATCCATATCAAAATAGCCGTTTTCCACATCATAGAGGATGGTAAAAAGAATAGGAATGTTTATCAGTGCTGAGGAGATAGATTCTGAGTAGACATTTCCGGAGGAATAAAACATGTTCCTTGTCACGTCCGCAACATATACTGAGGAATCCGAATAGGGTGCGTAATTATCAAGAATAAAGGAAAGCTCAGACTCGTCAAGAAGCGGCTCGTATTCCGGTTCCGGCGAGGAAGTCACAGGAGATATTGGCCTTGGCGTGTTGCTTACCTGTTCACTGGTATTTGAATCGCCAGACTCCGGCACATCCGATCCAAGATTATCCTCGAGATTATAATCGGTGATCTGCGCAGGCCCCGCATCATTCCATCCTGAACGCAGAAGCAGCACGACTATAAGCGTAACCACGAGTACCGCACACAGGCATATAAGAATTATTATAAGTGTTTTGCCAGAGCCTCCGGCTTTCTGTGCAGATGATGCGGACTGCGATTGGGGCTGGGAAAAAACAGAGACAGTCTTATCCTGCTGGTAATCGCTGCTTACGCCGTTGTCACCGGCAGAGAGCGCCTGTCTCATCGCGGACGCGGTTGGGAAACGCCTGGCAGGGTCAAATTCGCAGGCGCGCAGGATTATAGCCGCGAGCATCGGAGAGGCATAAGCGGGCGCAGGTATTGGCTGGCCGGAAAACCTCATCGCGTTTGAACGCTCAAGATCATCGGCTGTGACAGTCGCCGGGGGAAGGGGGACAAACGGCGGACGGTTGGCATTGCGCAGGCGGTAGAGGACAAGCCCAAGCGAGTAAATATCCGAGGAAAAACTGACATTCTGGCCGCGGCTAAGTTCCGGAGCCATATAGTTGAGCGTGCCGGATATGGTGACGCCGCCATTTGCCCCTTCAAGAGAACGAGACACACCGAAGTCGCCGAGTTTGAACTCACCGCTCGCATTAACAAAAATATTGCTCGGCTTAATGTCACGGTGCAGGATATTGCGGCTGCCCATGACCTCAAGAGCAGAGCATATGTCAATACCAAGTCTGCGGACCTCGGCCTCTGTTATGGGCCGACTCTGGAGTACTTGCGGGAGAGGGGTGAGAAGCTCCATACGTATAAAAACATCATATCCCGGTCCGTCGGATTTGGGAATTACAATGTGATCCTCATATGAGACAATATTCGTATGTCCTTTTAAACTGACATTTATCTCGATCTCACGCAGGAGCCGGCTAAGCATATTTTCATAATAGGCAGTCAGGGATTCAGGACCGCCTACCACGCCGTCCGAATACAGGGAACTTACCTCATTTTGATCCTGTGGTATGGATATATGCTTAATCGCAGAGTAATAGGTCCTGGTCTGACCATATTCGGTACGATGCGCTCTGTAAACCTTGCCATGGCTGCCCTGCCCGATCAGCTCGTCTATCACCCATGCGCCCCACAGAGGCTCAAAGCTGTGTATGTCCGACATTGTTTTACCTCAATTCTGTTTTGTACTGGTCCGTTCTGTACTGAATTTATAGATCAGGAAGCCTTTCGACCGCCTTATCCGCCGCCGGCACCTCGCTCATGCCGGACAGGCGTGGGTCAGCCGGCTCGACAGGAGTGAGCGTGATATTTGAAGTCTGAACCGGAGTCTCAGTTGGCTCTGCCTGGGGATGAGCAGTTGTAACCGGAGCTTGGTTTTGAGAGGGGGCAGATGCCGGGGTGTCCTGATCAGACGGAAAAACTGCGCCGGGGGAAACGCTGCCATTGCCATCAGCCCCGACCGGTTCATTAACGGTCACAGTGATGCTGATAGACTGGTTGTTTGCCGAGTAAGTAGCGCGACATTGTGCCTCGCCGGCTGAAATGGCGCTGATCTCACCGTCAGTGACGGTAAAAACGGACTCGTCAAAGCTTTTCCACGTGGTCTGCTCTCTATCCACCGGATCTCCGTCTGCGAGCAGTTCAAGAAAGGCGGTGTCTCCGGGGTGAAGGACGATAGCATCATCGCTGTAATATATGTTTCCGCTGCCGCCGCGAAAGGAAAGGCCGGCCGGGATGATCTCCGGTCTGGCAGAGGGTGAAGCAGATTCAGCTTCCTGTGGGGATACTGTCGCCGTCGGAGTCTGAGCTGTACTCTGTGTGACTGTAGCTCCCGGCTCCTGTACATCATCAGAAAAGTATCCGCAGGCCAGAAGTATTCCACCAGCTATCAGAACGGCGGCTGCAACCACCGACAATATTCGCATCACAGCCGGAGCTGCCGGCGGAAAAATCAACTCCGCCAGCGAACTCTTTTTTCTGTCTGTGTTGGGATGAGCCATGCTGTCCTCCGTAAAAGTAATTTACTGAAGCCTGAACATATTGGAACGGCTGCCAAGTACAATGATGGTGCCGGGACTGACCGGCGACGGAACATTTGGACTCAGAAGCTGTACCAATAGGCTAAAACCTTTTAAGTAAAGTGTGAAAAGCGGCA
>CAZSRK010000012.1:51244-52801 GCA_964609305.1 uncultured Oscillospiraceae bacterium | reverse complement strand
TTCCGACATTTGCGGAGATATGAAAAGATAATCAGTAAATCGGTAGAACTTTTATGACAAAAGTACCGGTCAGACGCAGTATGGCTATTTTGTAAACGAACTGGAAAAAAGAGCGCATATCTTGTTGTTTTAGAGGAAAATATCAAAGATTATAGCCATCAAGGATACCAAAACGGCGTTTACATGGTGGGGCCTGACCACGATACTGAGCATTATTACATCGAAGTCAGGGAAAGAAGCGGCTGAGTTTGGTAAAAATAGTGCTTGACAAAGCACTCACGCTGTGGTTATAATTACGCTAAATTAATCAAAACCTGTGATCGAGATTAGTAACCGGCAAGGTCAGATCAAAGCGAGCCGCGGGCGGTGTAAGCGCGGTATCCGGACGGTTGGCGAATGGCCTCGTGAGGGCGGCCGAAAGCGGAGTTTCCGCAAGTAGCAGCCGACGGGATCCCGCACCCGTTACCATGCGGCCCCGCGTGTCGGCGCGGGAAGCGAGAGGGCGCTTTCAAGCGTCAACTTGGGTGGCAACGCAGGATAACAAATCCTGTCCCTTGTAGTGAGGGACAGGATTTTTTGTTGTTTAGGGCCCGATTTTCCGGCAAGTAATAATGGGAGAGGAAAACGATGAATTTTTTCAGCGACAAGCGATGGCGACGCCGCATTCTACCGTAAGCGGACAAATAATTCGATGAAAAAGGAGTAAATTATAATGAAAAACATAAAAAAGACCGTTAAATCCGTACTCATCTCTGTACTGGCCCTCGCGCTGGTATTTTCCCTGACCGCCTGCGGCAGTACTGCCGACGACGAGACGACGATACGATCACGATAGCCGTTGTAAAGAAGATGGACCACGCCTCGCTTGACGAGATCGCAGCTGCCATCACCGCACAGCTCGACCAGATTGCTGAAGACAACGGCATCACCATTGAGTACGAAGTCTACTCCGGCCAGGGTGAGCAGACCACCCTCAAGCAGATAGGCGAGCAGGCCATTGCCGACGGAGTCGACGCCATTATCCCCATAGCCACGCTTGCGCCCCAGGTCATGGCCGTCTGCGCCGAGGAGAGCAAGACCCCTGTTGTATACGCCGCTATCTCTGACCCCGCCGCAGCTGAGCTGACCGGCATCGACTACGTCACCGGTACCAGCGATGCGCTCAACACCGAGTTTATCATCGACATGATGCTCGCGCAGGACCCCGATATCTCCACTGTTGGCCTGCTCTACTCCCTGTCCGAGGCCAACTCCGCGACCCCGATTGCCGAGGCCAAGCAGATACTGGAGGAGAAGGGCATCGCATATTCCGAGTGGACTGCCGCCACCACGGGTGAGGTCATCGCGGCCGCTTCCGCTCTGATAGCCGAGGGCGTTGATGCGATTTTCACCCCGACGGACAATATCATCATGGCCGCAGAGCTTGCAATTTACGAGGATCTGGCGAACGCCGGCATCCCGCACTACACCGGCGCGGATTCCTTTGTGCGCAACGGCGCATACACGACCTGCGGCGTCAACTACACCGACCTGGGTACCCGCACCGCGGACCTTGCG
>CAZSRK010000012.1:0-51144 GCA_964609305.1 uncultured Oscillospiraceae bacterium | reverse complement strand
CACGACCTGCGGCGTCAACTACACCGACCTGGGTACCCGCACCGCGGACCTTGCGATTGTGCAGACGGCCCTTGAGCTGGGCTTCCTGTATGCGCCGGTGGCGATGGCCCTTTTTATCAGCTACCGGATACTGGACATAGCCGACCTGACGACCGACGGCGGCTTCGTCCTTGGCGCGGCGGTGTCGGTAACGCTGACCGCGGCGGGGCATCCGATACTGGCTATCCCGGCGGCGATGCTGACGGGCGCCTGCGCGGGTTTTATCACGGCCTTCCTCCAGACCCGTCTTGGAGTGCCGTCCATCCTCGCCGGCATAGTGACCAATACGGGACTCTATACCATAAATCTCATGGCCATGGGCTGGAAGTCCAATGTCAGCCTGCTCAAGGCTGACACGATCTTCAGCATGTTCGGCGGGCTCGGCGTGGGCGGCTCATGGAGCGATATGATACTTGCTTTCATAGTGCTTGCAGTGCTCACGGTGCTGATCATCGCCTTTCTCGGCACCCATCTTGGCCTTACCATTCGCGCTACCGGAGATAACATCGACATGGTGCGTGCATCGTCCATCAACCCGACCTTCACGATATCGGTCGGCCTTTGCGTCTCCAACTCTCTGACCGCGCTTTCAGGAGCCATGGTCGGACAGTACCAGAATTCCGCCGACATAAACAGTGGTACGGGCATCGTCGTTATCGGCCTTGCCTGCCTTATAATCGGCGAGACCGTACTCGGCCGGCGCTCGGTTGTCAAGGGTGCGATCGCCGCGATAGTCGGCTCCGTTATCTATCGGATTATCTATGCGATCGTGCTCTATACCAAGGTGGTCCCCGTCGCGGGGCTGAAGCTGATAACTGCGATCGTCGTTGCGCTTGCAATTGCGATGCCCACTCTGAAAAAGTGGTTTGCCTTTCAAAAGCGCAAGATGGCGGCCGGGAAAGGAGGGGAATGACGGATGCTGGATCTCAAGAATATTTCAAAGACCTTCAACCCCGGCACTGTCAACGAGAAAACAGCCCTCGACAGCATATCCCTTCATCTGGACGAGGGGGAATTCGTGACCGTGATAGGTTCCAACGGCGCCGGTAAGTCGACAATGTTGAATGCCATATCTGGAAGCTTTTATGTTGACGAGGGCAGCATAACTCTGGGCGGTAAGGATATCACCTTTGTCCCCGAGCACCGGCGCAGCCATGTCATCGGCAGGCTGTTTCAGGACCCGCTCAAGGGGACAGCGCCGACAATGACGATAGAGGAAAATCTGGCACTCGCTTACCTGCGCTCAGGCAAGAGCAGCTCTCCTTTCAGCCGCATAACTAAGAAAGATAAGGAGTTCTTTGCCGAGAAACTCAAGCTCCTGTGTATGGGCCTTGAGGACAGGATGCGCCAGCCGGTTGGGCTTCTCTCCGGCGGGCAGCGCCAGGCACTTACGCTTCTGATGGCGACCATGGTGCCGCCGCAGCTTCTGCTGCTCGACGAGCACACAGCCGCGCTCGACCCGGCCACTGCCGAGAAAGTGCTCGAGCTGACATGCGAGCTCGTCGGAAAAGATAATATAACCTGCCTGATGGTGACGCATAACATGAGCCAGGCTCTTCGCCTTGGAAGCCGCACGCTCATGATGTCAGATGGAAAGATCGTACTCGATGTCTCCGGCGACGAGCGCAGGAAGATGACCATCGACGATCTGCTTGACCGCTTCCGAGCAGGAACGGGCAAGGCGCTCGACAACGACAGGATGCTTCTGTCTTAAATACCGTCAGTGCATTCGGATGCAAAACAGCCCTCTCCATACATGGAGAGGGCTGTTTTGATCTTTAAGCGGTTGGGAGCGTCGCATTATATACGAAGGTTTGAGACTTGTCAAGAGAAAAATTTTCGAGTTTTTGTGTCGAAAAAGAAAAAAGAAATAATGTTATGTAAACTAAAATTGAATATTTGTCGCTGAAAGGCGGCGCTGCAGATGTTGAAAACTCTGTTGAAAGTGTTAAAAACCTTGAAATTCAAGGAGTTCAAAAAAGAGCTATGTCCGAATGTATTCACAGAAAGATGAATATAAGTTTACATACAGTTATGCATTATCTGTTGTTGCAAAGATTGGCACGAGAAATATGTCGAAAAAGCTTGACAAAAGCACGGCGGGGAATAAAGGCAGGGCTTGTTTCATATTGTTTGCTGAAAGCCGGAATCAGGAGCCCGCGCCGTTTTTGCGCAGTCCGGTCACAACAGGTCAAAAGGAGGCGTCGGTTTGAAAAAGACGGTGATTTTTCTGCTGTTTGCGCTGCTTATGAGCCAGACAGCGCTGGGGATAGAGGTAAAATCCGATGATGATATCTCGATCCCGGTACCCTCGGCAGTTCTGATGGAGAAGGAGACCGGGGAGTTGATATACGAGAAGAATGCGCATGAACAGATGGAGCCGGCCAGTGTTACGAAGGTTATGACCATGCTGCTCGTGGTGGAGGAGATAGAGGCCGGCAACCTCTCGCTTGATGACAGTGTTTCCGCTTCATCCAACGCGGCTTCGATGGGCGGCAGTCAGATATGGCTGGAGGAAGGGGAGACGATGAGTGTTTCAGAGATGCTCAAGTGTGTGGCGGTCGTTTCGGCCAACGACTGTGCAGTTGCACTGGCGGAACACATCGCCGGTACTGAGGAGGCGTTTGTCTCCCGCATGAACGCCCGGGCACAGGAGCTGGGCATGGCGGACACTAATTTTACCAATTGCACTGGACTGCATGACGACCCGCTGCATGTGACGAGCGCGTATGACATCGCGCTCATGTCCAGGGAGCTTATAAGCCACGACATGATAAAGGACTTTACGACGATCTGGATGGACACCGTCCGAGACGGCAGGTTCTCCCTGGCCAACACGAACAAGCTGATATACTACTATGAAGGGACTACAGGCCTGAAGACCGGCTTTACCTCGCGCGCGAAGTACTGCCTTTCGGCCACTGCCGCGCGGGACGGCACGGAGTACATAGCCGTCGTCATGCATGCGGAAACGAGTACAGACAGGTTTGAAAGCGCAAAGACCCTGCTCAACTATGCATTTGCAAATTACAGCCTTGTTTCACTTGACGGGGGCGAGGCTCTGGCCCCTGTGCGCGTGGAGCTCGGCACATGTTCATATGTACAGCCCGTGCGCGGCAGCGAGAGCAAAATGCTGTTCGAAAAGAACTCGGTCGGGCAGCTTCGCTATGAGACAGAGCTTGTCGAGAGTGTGCAGGCCCCCGTCGAAAAGGGCGATGTGCTCGGTACGACCAGGGTATACTCCGGCGATACTTTGATCGCGGAATTTCCGCTCCTGGCCTCGGAGAGCGTGGACAGACTGCGCACCGGGGATGTATACCTTGGACTACTGTCGCGGCTTTTCGGCGGAAATTAGTGAAAAATGACCCATTTTGTAGGAAAAATACGCTATAAAACGGACTTTTCTCCCCACTTTAGGGCGAAAATTAGTCAAAAAACGATTGCAAACGCGGCTTTATGGGTGTAAGATTGTCTGGCAGAAGATTTTAAGGAGAACCTCCAAATGATAAAGGTCGATTTAAGCGGAGCGGCGGCTTCCTTTTCCCCATCAGGTCCAAATTATGCGCTTGCTGCGCAGGCTCATCGGGATCTGACGGAAAAAAGCGGCGCGGGCTCGGAATTCACCGGATGGCTCGAACTTCCCTCAAGGATGAAAAGCGCCGGGTTCAGGCGCGTCCAGACAGATGCAAAGCGCATCATCTCCAATTCCGATGTCTTGGTCGTCATCGGGATCGGCGGCTCGTATCTCGGCGCGCGCGCGGCTATCGAGCTTCTCAACCCTCGCGGCGGCGTGCAGGTTGTATTCGCGGGAAACGGGCTGTCACCTTCAGCCCTTGCCGAACTGCTCGAGAGTGTGGGAGAGCGCGATTTTTCAATCAACGTGATATCAAAATCAGGCACAACGCTTGAACCGGCTCTTGCTTTCCGCGTGTTCCGCGAGCTGGCCAGGAAAAAGTATGGCGCCGCCGCATCGAAGCGGATTTACGCCACTACCGACGAATCGTCCGGCCCGCTCCGGGCACTGGCCGAGTCGGAGGGGTATGAGACGCTTTCCATTCCCGGCGATGTGGGAGGGAGATACAGCGTTTTGTCCGCTGTCGGGCTGCTGCCAATGGCCGCCGCGGGCGTAGATATTGCAGCGGTAATAAGTGCGGCGGAGGCAGCGATGCACGAGTTTGACCTGCGCTCGCCGGAAAACCCCGTCTGGAAATATGCCGCGGCGCGACAGGAGCTCTATACCCGTGGCAAAAACATAGAGATCCTTGCCAGCTATGAGCCGAGATTCCGCTTCATGGCGGAATGGTGGAAACAGTTGTTCGGGGAGAGCGAGGGAAAAAACGGAATCGGCATCTTCCCAGCCTCGGTCGAATACACCGCTGACCTGCACTCGCTGGGGCAGTACATACAGGACGGGCCGCGCACTCTGCTTGAGACGGTCGTCCTGTTTGAAAACACGATGTCGGGCGTGAAAGTCCCCTTTGCCCTCGGCGATCCCGATGGGCTGAATTATCTCGCCGGCCGCGAGTATTCGGATATCTGCGCCGTCGCAGCCGAAGCGGTGAAGAAAGCGCATGTCGGGGGCGGCGTGCCCAACATAACCATCACTGCGCCTCCCATCGGACCTGAGAGCTTTGCTGAGCTCGTATGCTTTTTTGAGCTCGCCTGCGGTATATCCGGGTATATGTCCGGGGTCAATCCCTTTGACCAGCCAGGGGTGGAGGTGTACAAGCGCAACATACGTTCAATGCTCGGCCGACCGTAATTATTAATAAATTGAAAAAAGAAAAACTTAGCGTTGAACAAAATCTCAAGAGATGGTATGATAATCATAGAGTGATTTCATACCATCTCTTGGTTATATTCCGGAGCGGAAGGCAATAAATATCTTAAATTATTTAATAAAGGAGCGTGGTTTTCTTGGTTAAACTTATTATGGGCCTTAAAGGTTCGGGGAAAACGAAAAAGCTTGTTGAAATGGTAAGGCAGGCTGTTGATTCCGAAGCGGGCAGCGTCGTGTGCATAGAAAAGGACAAGAACCTGACCTATGACATTCCCTACACCGTAAGACTCATACATGCAAGTGAATACAACATTGACACTAACGAGCTTCTCAAGGGCTTTATCTGTGGCCTGCACGCAGGCAACTATGATATTACCCATGTTTTTATAGACAATTTCTTCAAAATGCTTTCGGATACCTCCAACGAGGCTGTCACCGAGCTGCTCGACTGGATGGAGGCTTTCAGCGTGCGCGAGAGCGTGAAATTCACCATCAGCGCGACCGCGGACGCCGAAAGCGTAAGCGACGGTATCAAGAAGTACTTCTGAAAAATAACACAGTAACAGGAAAGCGCGCCGGACATACCGGCGCGCTTTTTGCATTACTGAAGTATGTCAGGGCCGTGTTCCGTCCGGCTCAGCTTTCAAACTCAATGGGCGTCATACGCCGAAAGCGAAGAAGCGAGCCGACCCTGCCGTAAAATGCCTTGTCAAACCGCTTATTGTACTGGCGGACATATTCGTTGTAGCGGCCGGTTTCTTCGGTAATGTGGTATTCAATCTCACGCCGCTCCACGCTCTTCTCGCACAGCTCAGCAAGGAGCATAAAGGCCGCCGCCTTCCGCTCCGGCTGCCGTGCATTTTCGTATTCTTCGAGAGCCTCGCCAAAACCCGGCAGGTTCGAGCAGTCAGCGGCGGCAGAGTCTATCCACTCGTCGACAAGGGGCTCTATCGCCGGCCATTGACGCCGACCGTAAAAACGGAACTTGTCCAGCGTCTGATAGACGACGGCCAGGACAACGACCGCTATACCGATCAGAAGAAAGATAACCGATAAAAATACCTGCATATAAACCCGCCTCCGATACTGTGGACTTCTGCCGGATATTATACATCTTTCCCTCGGAATAAACAAGTGCCCAAAACCTTGACATTGTGCCTGTGCAGTACTAGAATCCTAGTTTGGGACTGGAGGTTTTTCCATGGCAAAAGCAAGCAATGACTTCACACAGGGAAAGATGTGGAAAAACATAATACGCATGTCGCTGCCCATGACGCTGGCGCTGCTGATAAACGTCACATACAGCGTAGTTGACAGGATATATATCGGCCATATGCCCGGCGACGGCAGGCTCGCCTTGACCGGGATCGGCGTGGCGGTTCCCATAATAACGATAATAAGTGCTTTCCAGAACCTGTGCTCATCCGGCGGTGCGCCGCTGTGCTCGATAGAGCGGGGGAAGGGAAACGACGCCCGGGCCGAACTCATCCTCGGCAACAGCTACATGCTGCTGGTCATATTTGGCCTTGTGCTCACGGTCATCGGCCTTATAATCAAGGATCCGGTGCTGCGTCTCATCGGCGCTTCTGACAACACCTTTTCCTATGCTGACGACTATCTGACTATATACCTGTTTGGAACGGTATTTGTAATGACGGGCCTGGGCATGAATCCGTTTATAAATTCCCAGGGCTTTGCCAAGACCGGTATGTTCACCGTTGCGCTTGGAGCCATCGTGAACATTGTGCTCGATCCCACATTCATTTTCGCATTTGACATGGGAGTACGCGGCGCGGCGCTTGCCACCGTCATCGCGCAGATGTGTTCATCGCTGTGGGTGCTGCAATTCCTTGTCGGCAAAAAGGCGATACTCAAACTGCGCCGTGAGAATATGCGCCTGCGTGCCGACGTCGTGAAAAAGACGCTTGCCCTGGGCGTTACGGGTTTTACCGTAGCCGTGACGAACTGCGCTGTATCTGTAGTATATAACGCATCGCTCATCAGGCTGGGGGGCGACCTGTATGTCAGTATCATGACCGTCATCAATTCAATACGTGAGATAATTCAGACCCCGGTCAACGGCGTCTCGAGCGGGGCGCAGCCGGTTTTGAGCTATAACTATGGAGCCGGTGAGCCGCGCCGCGTGCGTCAGGGCATAACCTGTATAACCGTTTTGGTGTTCTGCTATACGGCCGTGGCGACCGCGGTGGCCGAAATTGCGCCGCACCTGCTTATACGCCTGTTCAATTCCGAGGAGCAGCTGGCCCAGGCCGGCGCGCCAGCCGTGCGCATCTTCTTCTGTTCCTTTGTGGCCATGGCCTTTCAGATTTCGGGCCAGTGCACGTTCGTCTCGCTCGGCCGCGTGAAACAGGCAATCTGCTTTTCCATACTGCGCAAGGGAATAATCGTAATTCCCCTCGTTATCTTTCTGCCAATGGTTATAGAGCCTGCGGTCAACGGCGTTTTCTGGGCCGAGCCCATCTCCGATATAATCGGCGGCGGGATATGTTACACGACGATGATGCTCACCGTCTGGCGTGAGATGAAAAAGGCGGAGAGCGCCAGCATATCTTAGCGTTTTGCCCTATCCCGGCCCGCATTTTGGGGGAAAGATTTGGGAGGGTGAATCAGTCGAAATTTCTTGACGAAACGCGCGGAATATAATACTATTAAGACATATAGAGAAAGCCTTTTGCAACTGACGGAAGCGCGGGCAAACCGCAAGGGAGCAGAAGGTATATTGAGTCGACCGTCTGGGCAGTCCTGTTTTTGAACTAAATAGGACTGCCATTTTTTAATGGAGGATTGACCGGTTATGAAAAAAGTTGCAGTTATCATGGGCAGCGACAGCGACCTTCCGGTGCTGGAAAAGGCGATGTCGACGCTGTCAGAATTCGGCGTGGAGTACGAGGTACATGTCTACTCGGCGCACAGGACCCCGGAGCAGGTGACGTCCTTTGCCGTGGCAGCGCGTGAGAACGGCTTCGGTGTGATAATCGCCGCGGCGGGAAAGGCGGCTCATCTGGCCGGTGTCATTGCCGCGCATACGACGCTTCCTGTCATCGGCGTTCCTGTCAGAGCCTCGGTCCTCGACGGAATGGACGCGCTTTTGTCGACAGTACAGATGCCCTCCGGCGTACCCGTCGCGGCCGTTGCGATTGACGGTGCGCAAAATGCCGCGCTTCTCGCCGTGCAGATGCTCGCGATAACCGAGCCGGAGCTTGCCGCAAGGCTGGACTCGCAGCGCCGCAGCGCCGCGGAAAAGGTTCTGGAGAAGGACGCGGAGATATCCGCAAAATACGGAAGAGGAGGCGTATAATGAGAAACTCGCGATCGGAGAGCTATGCCGCGGCCGGTGTTGACATCACCGCCGGATACAGGGCAGTGGAACTCATGAAGCAGCATATCGCCCGCACGATGACAAGCGGCGTCGTGTCCGACATCGGCGGTTTCGGCGGTCTTTTTGAGCTGGATGTGACCGGAATGAAACGTCCCGTTCTGGTCAGCGGGACGGACGGCGTCGGGACCAAGCTAAAGCTTGCGTTCCTTTTGGATAAGCACGACACGGTAGGCATAGACTGCGTTGCGATGTGCGTAAATGACGTTATCTGCTGTGGGGCAAAGCCGCTGTTTTTCCTGGACTATATTGCCTGTGGCAAAAATGTGCCGGAGCGAATTGCGCAGATAGTCTCCGGTGTGGCGGAGGGCTGTGTGCAGGCAGGATGCGCGCTCATCGGCGGGGAGACGGCCGAGATGCCGGGATTTTAT
The DNA here is from genome assembly GCA_964609305.1 of uncultured Oscillospiraceae bacterium. Lineage (GTDB taxonomy): Bacteria > Bacillota > Clostridia > Oscillospirales > Oscillospiraceae > CAKSXP01. Next base: position 42,557 of record CAZSRK010000012.1, on the reverse strand, counting down.
CCTCTGGACGAGTACGACCTCGCCGGCTTTTCCGTCGGCGCCGTCGACCGGGACAGGATCCTCGACAAGAACATGATGCAGGCCGGCGACGTAATAATCGCGCTGCCGTCGAGCGGCGTGCACTCCAACGGGTTCTCCCTTGTCCGCCGTGTGTTCGACGTGGAGCACGGCGATATGAGCGTCTCCGTCCCGGAGCTGGGCGGAGCTTCGCTTGGCCAGTCCCTGCTGACGCCCACGAAGATATATGTAAAGCCCATGCTTGCTCTGTTTGAGGCGGTGCCTGTCAGGGCCGCCGCGCATATAACCGGAGGCGGGTTTTATGAGAATATCCCCCGCTGCCTGAAAAGCGGGCTGTCTGCGAGGATCGAAAAGAAAGCCGTGCGCGTACTGCCCATATTTGATCTTATCGCAGCCGAGGGATATATTCCGGAGGACGACATGTTCAACACCTTCAATATGGGTGTGGGCATGGTTGCCGTTGTGCCGAAGCAGGAGGCCGACCGCGCCCTGGAGGTCCTGCACTCAAACGGTGAGGACGCATATATAATCGGAGAGACTGTCGAATGTGATGAGGGAGTCATCATATGCTGACGAGGATAGCGGTTTTCGTCTCCGGCGGCGGGACAAATCTCCAGGCGCTCATCGATGCACAGGATATGGGCATTTTAAAAAGCGGACGCATTCAGCTCGTCATCTCCAGCAATCCGGAGGCCTACGCACTCACACGGGCGGAAAAAGCCCAGATCCCGTCGCGCGTCGTATCGCGCAGGGACTTCGCCTCCCAGGAGCGGATGGAGGAAGCGCTCGTCGCCCTGCTGGAGGAATTTGAGATCGACATGATAGTGCTTGCCGGATTTATGAGCATACTCAGCGGCAAATTCACAAAACGATATCCTAAAAGGATAATTAATATTCATCCTTCTCTTATTCCGTCATTCTGTGGAAAGGGAATGTATGGGCTGCGCGTGCACCAGGCGGCACTGGACTACGGCGTGCGTGTGACCGGGGCCACAGTGCATTTTGTAAACGAGATACCCGACGGCGGGGAGATAATTCTCCAGAAAGCCGTGACCATAAGACGTAGCGACACGCCCGAGACCCTGCAGAAAAGGGTCATGGAACAGGCGGAGTGGAAGCTGCTCCCGCGCGCTGCGGAGATAGTGGCAAAAAAGATAGCGAAGGAGAAAACAAAATGACGGATCTGTTTGAGTATCTGAGACAGCGCAGCTATCCTGGAAGGGGCATCCTGCTGGGCGTAACCCCCGCCGGAGAGCGGGCCTGTGCGTATTTCATCATGGGCCGCAGTGAGAACAGCCGCAACAGGGTTTTCGAGCAGACGCAGGATGGCATACGCACCAGCGCGTTTGACGAGAACCGGATGACCGATCCCACGCTTATCATCTACCATCCTGTCCGGGAATTTAACGGCAATCTGATCGTCACCAACGGCGACCAGACGGACACCATATGCGAGCATATGGCACAGGGGCACTGCTACCGCCACGGCCTGCACAGCCGCGAGTTTGAGCCGGACGAGCCGAATTATACGCCGCGAATATCCGGCGTTGTGAACCCTGAGGGGCAGTATGCCCTGTCCATTCTAAAAACGCTGGACGGGGATCCGTCCTGCTGCTGCCGGTACTTTTATGAATATGACGCTCCGCGTGCCGGGACGGGCCATTTTATCAGCACATATGAGGGATTCGGCTCCCCGCTTCCGAGCTTTTCGGGAGAACCGGTCGCGGTCGAGATGCCTGACATGTCCGCACGGGAGCTGGCCGGCGCCCTGTGGGACGCCCTCGATGAGGATAACAAGGTCTCGCTGTATGTCAGGATCGGCGCTCAGAGCGTTATCATAAACAAGAATAAATAACGGGGAGAGAACAGATGAAGGAACTTTCGCTCAAGTACGGATGCAATCCCAATCAGAAGCCTGCGCGGATTTTTGCAAAGCAGGGCGAGCTGCCCATCGAGGTGCTCAACGGCAGGCCCGGTTACATAAATTTCATGGATGCGCTCAACTCCTGGCAGCTCGTCAGGGAGCTGAAAGCCGCGACGGGTATCCCCTCCGCGGCTTCGTTCAAGCATGTCTCACCCGCGGGCGCGGCCCTGGGTATAGAGCTGACGGAGCTTGATAAAAAGGCGTTTTTTGTCGATGAGGATGCTCCGCTCTCGCCCATCGCCTGCGCCTATATCCGTGCGCGCGGGGCAGATCGCCTGTGCTCCTACGGCGACTGGGCGACACTGTCGGACACCTGCGACGAGGCAACGGCCCTCTACCTGAAAAACGAGGTATCCGACGGTATCATCGCGCCGGGATATACCGACAGGGCTCTGGAAATCCTCAAATCCAAGAAAAAGGGCGCTTACAACATCGTCAGGATAGATCCCGAATATGTCCCTGAGCCGATAGAGCACAAGGATGTTTTCGGCGTGACTTTCGAACAGGGCAGAAATGACTTCAGGATAGACGGTAGCCTGCTTGGCAACATCGTGACGCAGAACAAGACACTTACAGATGAGGCAAAAAACGATATGATCCTTGCGCTCATAACGCTCAAATACACGCAGTCAAACTCCGTGTGCTATGTCCGCGAAGGACAGGCCATAGGTGTCGGCGCAGGGCAGCAGAGCCGCATACACTGCACACGGCTTGCCGGGAACAAGGCCGACAACTGGGCTCTGCGCCGGCATCCGAAGGTGCTTGCGCTGGACTTCATCGACACGCTCAAGCGCGCGGAGCGCGACAATGCGATAGACGTGTACACCTCCGACGAATATGACGACGTGCTGTGCGACGGCGAATGGCAGCGCATCTTCAAAACCCGCCCGGAGATATTGACCGACGAGGAAAAGCGCGACTGGATAGCCCGGCAGAGCGGCCTTACCGTCGGAAGCGATGCATTTTTTCCCTTCGGCGATAATATCGAGCGCGCGCGCAAATCCGGCACGGAATTTATTGTTGAGCCTGGCGGCTCGATACGCGATGAACAGGTCATTGCGACAGCCGACAAATACGGTATGGTCATGGTGTTCACCGGGATGAGGCTGTTCCACCACTGATATTCTTAAAACTCCAAGGGAGGCCGCGACCTCCCTTGGAATTTGGCGTTTTTATGGAGGTATAAGACATATGAAAGTCATGGTAATCGGCGGTGGAGGCCGCGAGCATGCGATAATCAAAAAGCTGTGCGAGAGCAGCCGGATAACGGAGCTTTACGCTCTGCCCGGCAACGGAGGTATCGCTCAGGACGCACAGTGTGTCGATATCGGTGCGAAGGATATACCCGCGATAGTCGATTTTGCAAGGAAAAAGGGCATTGATTACGCCGTTGTGGCGCCGGATAATCCGCTGGTCCTCGGCGCCGTGGATGCGCTCAGCGAGGTGGGAGTAGAGTGCTTCGGGCCGGGGGCCGATGCCGCAATAATAGAGGGCAGCAAGGTTTTCTCCAAAAACCTTATGAAGAAATACGGTATCCCTACGGCCGCATATGAGACCTTCGATGATATGGAAAAGGCGCTGAAGTATCTCTCTCGTGCACCTATGCCCGCGGTTATCAAGGCAGACGGCCTTGCGCTTGGAAAGGGCGTTATAATCGCCGAGACGTATGAGCAGGCCGAAAAGGCAGTGCGTTCGATGATGGAGGACATGGTGTTCGGCCAGAGCGGCAGCCGCGTCGTGATAGAGGAGTTTCTGACGGGGCCGGAGGTCAGTGTGCTCGCCTTCACGGACGGGGAGACGATGATACCTATGGTCTCCTCGATGGATCACAAGCGTGCATACGACAACGACGAGGGACCGAATACAGGCGGTATGGGCACCGTTGCCCCGAACCCTTATTACACGGCGGATGTTGCCGCGGAGTGTATGGAAAAGATATTCCTGCCGACGATGAATGCGATGAACGCCGAGGGAAGGCAGTTTCGCGGCTGCCTGTATTTCGGCCTTATGATAACGCCCGACGGCCCGAAGGTCATCGAGTATAACTGCCGCTTCGGCGACCCGGAGACGCAGGTGGTCCTGCCGTTGCTGGAGAGCGATCTGCTGGAGATAATGCTTGCCTGCACCAGGGGAGAGCTGAAAAACGCCGACGTGCGTTTTTCCGGCGACAGCGCCTGCTGCGTAGTGATAGCATCCCGGGGATATCCGACCAAATATGACAGCGGGTTTGAGATCGGTCTGCCGGAGCCTGAGCCGGGCAGGGAGATATACGTCGCCGGCGCGAAGAGGGACGGCGAAAGGCTTTTAAGTTCAGGCGGACGCGTTCTGGACGTGACGGCAAGGGGGCGCAGCCTGAAAGAGGCGATAGACGCGGCCTATGAGTATGCCGGGAAGGTGAAGCTTGAAAACGCATTTTTCCGCCGAGACATCGGTGCGCGTGCGCTCAGGGCCGAAAGCGAGAGGTAAAAGGGCAGATGGTATACAGGATATATGTTGAAAAAAAGCCGGAGCTTGCAAACGAGGCCCGCGCGCTGCTGCGGGATATACGCGAGACACTGGGAATAAAGAGCCTCACCGGCCTGCGCCTTTTCAACCGCTATGACGCGGAGAATATTTCGCCGGAGCTGTTCGACTACGCGCGCAGGACCGTATTTTCCGAGCCGCAGCTCGACATCGTGACGGAGGAGCTGCCCGGCGTGAACGGCGCGGTGTTTGCGGTCGAATACCTTCCGGGCCAGTTTGACCAGCGTGCGGACTCGGCGATGCAGTGCATACGCATCATCTCGCCGCAGGCGCAGCCAACTGTCAAGACAGCAAAGGTCTACATACTGCAAGGTGAGATTACAGATGCGGAGCTTGAGAGGATAAAAAACCATGTCATAAATCCGGTCGAGGCCCGGCAGGCCGGGCTTGAAAAGCCGGCGACACTGATCGAAGAATATGCACGTCCGGAGCCTGTGGCCGTGCTCGACGGTTTCCGCAGCCTCGGCGAGGCGGAGCTTGCCGCATGCGTCAGAGACATGGGGCTTGCAATGGATGTGGACGACCTGCGCTTCTGCCGCGACTATTTTGTCTCAGAGGGACGTGACCCGACCGTCACGGAGATAAGGATGATCGATACCTACTGGTCCGACCACTGCCGTCATACGACATTCAACACGGTCATTGACAGCGTAAGTTTTGACGATCCGATGCTGCAAAGGGCATATGACGACTATCTTGCGGTACGCCAAAAGCTAGGCAGGACAAAACCCGTAACGCTGATGGACATAGGGACGATAGCGGCCCGGTATCTGCGCAGCACCAGCATGCTTGAGCGGCTTGATGAGTCAGAGGAGATAAACGCCTGTACGGTCAAAATAGACGTGGAGACGGACGGCGGGATGGAGCCATGGCTACTGCTTTTCAAAAACGAGACGCACAACCATCCCACCGAGATAGAGCCGTTCGGCGGCGCGGCGACCTGTATCGGCGGGGCCATACGCGACCCGCTCTCGGGCAGAAGTTATGTCTACGCTGCGATGCGAGTGACAGGAGGGGCCGACCCCCTGCGCCCTGTGGAGGAGACTATACCGGGAAAGCTGCCGCAGCGCAAGCTTGTGACGACGGCCGCCGCCGGTTACAGCTCATATGGGAACCAGATAGGGCTTGCGACCGGCCAGGTCGACGAGCTGTACCACGATGGCTATGCTGCGAAACGCATGGAGATAGGAGCCGTCATCGCCGCCGCACCGGAGAAGAACGTGCGTCGTGAACGTCCGCAGGCGGGCGATCTCGTGATAATGCTCGGCGGTCGGACGGGGCGCGACGGCTGTGGAGGGGCCACCGGTTCCTCCAAATCGCACACGGCCGAGTCGCTGACGGCCTGCGGCGCGGAGGTGCAGAAGGGCAACGCGCCGGAGGAGCGTAAGCTGCAGCGGCTGTTCCGCAATCCGGAGGCCGCGCTGCTTATCAAACGCTGCAACGATTTCGGCGCCGGTGGCGTCTCGGTCGCGATAGGAGAGCTCGCAGACGGACTGGAGATAGAGCTCGACCGGGTGCCGAAGAAATATGAGGGACTCGATGGTACGGAGCTCGCCATAAGCGAGTCGCAGGAGCGCATGGCCGTCGTTGTCGATGCCGGCGACGCCGGGCGTTTTCTTGAGCTGGCGGATGCGGAAAACCTCGAAGCGACGATAGTTGCGACCGTTACTGAGACGCCAAGGCTCATAATGAATCTGGAAGGGCGCAGGATAGTCGACATTTCCAGAGAATTTTTAAACTCCAACGGTGCTCAGAAGCATGCTTCTGCGGCTCCTGCCGCGCCGGTGTGCTTTGACAGGAAGATTCCGGATAACTTTACTCAGGGGTACAGGGAGCTGGCCGGAGACCTGAACGTATGCTCCCGTCGCGGTCTTTCGGAGATGTTCGACTCCACCATCGGCGCGGGCAGCGTCCTGATGCCCTTTGGCGGCAGACGTCAGCTTACGCCGGTGCAGGCGATGGTAAACAAGATTTCGCTCGAGCACGGAGATACGCAGACCTGCTCCTTCATGTCATGGGGCTTTAATCCCTTTATCGCGGAGAAGAGCCCTTATCATGGGGCGTATCTGGCCGTGGTGGAGTCAGTTTCAAAGCTCGTGGCCGCGGGAGCGGAATTTAAGGACGTATATCTCAGCTTCCAGGAGTATTTTGAGAAGCTGCGTCATGACCCCGTGCGCTGGGGCAAACCTCTGTCTGCGCTACTCGGCGCGTTTGAGGTGCAAATGGGCCTTGGCGTCGCCGCCATCGGCGGCAAGGACTCGATGAGCGGCAGCTTTGAGGATATGGACGTACCGCCGACGCTGGTCTCCTTTGCGGTCACGACGGGCAGAATATCCGACGTCGTCTCGCCGGAGTTTAAGGCGGAGGGAAGCCGTGTTTGGCTTCTGGAGCCGGAGCGGGACGAAAACGGACTGCCGACGGCGCGCTCGCTCAGTGAGAACTTCGACAGTGTGTATGCGCTCGCGCACAGCGGCAAGCTGCTGTCCGCCTATACGCCCGGTTATGGCGGGGTGGCCGAGGCGGTCATGAAGATGTGCTTTGGAAACGGCTTCGGCTTCAGCTTTGAAGCGGGAGTCGGGCTTGAGGACCTGTTCGGTTATAAATACGGGGCCTTCGTCCTGGAGATGGCCGAGGAAGAACAGCTTGGCGTCCCGCTTGGTACGGTAACGGAAGAGGCTGTCATGACCCGCGCCGGTGAGAGTGTCGCCCTGAATGAGCTTCTGAAGATATACGAGGATCGGCTCGAGAGCGTCTATCCCTGCAACATCCCGACGCCCAACGCCGATATCGAGGTCTTCGAATACAGGGCAAGGGCATACCCGACGCCCGTGTTCAAAACAGCAAAGCCGAGATTCCTGATACCCGTGTTCCCGGGCACCAACTGTGAATACGACTCAGCCAGGGCTGTCGAGCGCGCGGGAGGCGAGGCGGAGATATTCGTCATCCGCAATCTGACGCCCGGGGCCGTGTCCGAATCCATCGAGCGGTTTGCAGGCAGACTCAGACAGGCACAGGTGCTGTTCATCCCGGGCGGCTTTTCCGGCGGCGACGAGCCGGACGGTTCCGGCAAGTTCATAACCGCGTTTTTCAGGAACGAGGAGATAAAAAGCGCGGTTGGCGAACTGCTCGACCGGCGCGACGGCCTGGCCTGCGGCATATGCAACGGCTTTCAGGCGCTCATAAAGCTCGGCCTCGTCCCGTACGGAAAGATCATCGACACGGACGCGAGCTGTCCGACGCTTACTTTCAACACTATCGGAAGACATCAGTCGCGCCTTGTTCGCACGCGCGTGTGCTCGAATAAGTCGCCGTGGCTGTCGCTCACGGAGCCGGGCCGGATCTATACAGTGCCCATATCCCACGGAGAGGGCAGGTTCTATGCCTCCGAGGAGCTTGTAAGGCAGCTTGCCGAAAACGGCCAGGTCGCAACACAGTATGTGGACGACAGGGGAGAGCCAACCGATGACATCCGCTTTAATCCCAATGGCTCGGTGCTCGCGGTGGAGGGCATAACCTCGCCCGACGGGCGCGTGTTCGGCAAGATGGGACACTCCGAGCGAATTGGCAATGGACTTTACAGGAACGTTCCCGGCGTATATGACATGCTGATGTTTGAAGCTGCGGTGCGGTATTTCAGATAGGTGAAGTAGATGGCCCCGGAAACACAGTTACGGGGCCATGAGACAGAATCGATCATGGAAGGACCGGCGTGACGAAAGTCACGCCGGTCCTTCCATGATTTCAGAAAAACTCATTTTGTATGCAGCCGGGCACTGCTCCGCAATGCGCCGTTATTTGTTTATACTACCAGGCTGTTGAATACGGAAACGACATATTCTGCTATCTGGCAGTCCTGTTCTTCGGTTCCGCCACCGACTCCGATCCCTCCGGCGATCTTTCCGTTTACGAACAACGGATAGCCTCCGGCCACCAGCGTTATACGGGGGTCATTTATCTGAATTGCCATGAGGGATGCGCCCTCAGCGGCACAGGCTGCGACATCCTTGGTTTTACATTGAGTCACCGAGGCGGTATATGCTTTGCCAGGCACGAGCGTAATGCTCAGCACCAATGCCTCGCCATATCTGCGGTAGGCTCTCGGCAGACCGTTTTCATCGCTTATCGCAAAACTGATATCAATGCCAAGCTCTCTGCTTTTTTCCCTTGCGGCGGTGCACAGCTTATCACACAATTCGTCAGTCAAAATCATTTGAAGATCCCTCCATGTATTGATTTGAGGTAGTGTTCCTCTTTTGATTCAACCGAAGTGTATCATAAAAGCCGAGCCTGAGCTTGTCAATTACTCTGAAAAACTTGCCTATTCCTTCAATTGGTTCCGGAGATTCAGGATATCTTCTTTGGGCGCTGCGCCGAACATCCTGCGGTAATCCCGGGTGAATTGAGATAGACTTTCGTATCCGACCTCGATTGATGCCTCGGTCACGTTCTTGCTCTCGTCGAGCATAAGCCGTCTCGCCTCTGTCAGACGCAGTCACTTTTGGCATTGCAGAGGTCCCATGCCAACTGCGCTTTTGAATTTCTGATGAAACATGGAAACGCTCATATTTCGCTGTTCTGCCAATTTCTCAACTGTGAAGGAATCACGAAAATTTTCTTTGATCCAACTGTTCGCCTCGTAAATTACATCTGCCTGCGCTATATTTGTGATACTTTGGAGAAATTGTTTACCACAGGAACCGCAGAGTATATAGTAGATGATCTCCCGCATGATGTTTTTTCGCATAAATTCCGATGGGATGGTCCGCGTCATAACGGAAAAAAGCCTGTAAACAGATTCTATTACCGCCTTGTCGGATTGGGCCATAGTATCCTCATTCAGCTTTCCGCCGGTTATCTTCTCTGTCAGGGTGTTGTCCAGGTCCAAAACCGCTGTTATGACTTCGTTTACCGTGAACTCTGCCGACAGTGCCAGAAAATCTCTGTACTTCGAAAAGGTCAGCACGGTTCCGGACAAGGGAGTATCTATTTTCGATATGGAATACTGCCCGGAAATATAGTCCATGATACCCGAAGGGGTGTAAAGCCGCAGCGACCCGTCAAGCAAGTATGATATACAGATACGGGTTATCGGTCTGCGGCATTTGAATTTTACCGGATGTATATCGATAGGCTGTGACGCACGGTATACCTGTCTTACAGCTCCCCTCGTTTAGCGGAAGCGTTCGTATTATATTTTGCAGTTCTTCAAAACCAGATTCCATTTTCTTTACTACCGACTGTCAACTGAACAGGTTTTTTACAGTGCCTTAGTATTTATAAAAGCCCTCCCCGGTCTTGACGCCGAGCTTGCCGTCTTCCACCATACTGACAAGCAGGGGAGCGGGTCTGTATTTCTCCTCGCCGAGGGTCTGTGCAAAGTACTCCGTGACGTGCAGCAGCACGTCAAGCCCAACCATATCCGCCAGGGCCAGTGGGCCCATCGGATGGTTCGCGCCAAGCTTCATGGCGCTGTCGATGGCATCGCGGTCTGCCGCGCCGCTCTCCAGCAGGAATATCGCCTCGTTCATCAGTGGGCAGAGGATGCGGTTTACTATGAAGCCAGGGCTGTCAAGCACCGTAACGGGAGTTTTCCCGACAGCTCTGGCATAGCCGCAGAGTTTCTCAACAGTTTCCTGTGAGCTGCGCTCGCCCTGCACGACCTCGACAAGTTTCATGACCGGCGCAGGATTGAAGAAATGCATACCGGCGCAGCGCGAGGGCAGGCGCAGATCCTCCGATATCTCCGTAAGGCTGAGCGAAGAGGTGTTGCTGGCGAGGATGCACTCGTCGGTAACGACCTGCTCCAATCGTTCAAACACGCTTTTTTTGACCTGCATATCCTCAAGCGAAGCCTCTATTACCAGCTCACACCCGCGCAGGGAGGCGTAATCCCCGCCGGCGCGCAGATGCGAAGCGGCAAGCCCTGCCTCCTCTGAGGGTAATTTCCCGCGTGCAGCGAGTTTTTCTATGGCTGCGGAGCAGAGCTCTCTACCCTTTTCGGCAAGCTCAAGCGATATGTCGGTCATTATGACTTCAAAACCCGACAGGGCAAAGCATTGGGCGATACCGCGGCCCATAACGCCGCTGCCAACTATCCCGACAAGGGACATTTTACGTTACCTCTCTTCTCTGAAATATGCAAGGCCCAGGGACGCGGGCGGCTGGTTCTCGCGCCTTTTGCGCAGGCTGACGACTATAAGGACGATTATGGTCACAACATAGGGGAGCATCTTGAACAGCTCCTGCGAGCCGCGGGTAAGGGTTATGCCGAAGATGCTGCCGATGTACAGATACAGCCAGAACAGCGCGCCGAAGAGATAGGCGCTCCAGATGCCGCGCAGGCTCTTCCAGCTTGCAAATATGACCAGGGCCAGGGCCAGCCAGCCCAGCGACTCGATACCGCCGCCGCTGTCCCAGGTGCCCTTGGTATAGTCCATGACATAGTACAGCCCGCCGAAGCCGGAGATACCGGCACCTATACAGGTGGCCAGATATTTGTATCTTGTTACGTTGATACCGGCCGCATCCGCTGTGGCGGGATTCTCACCGACCGCGCGCAGGTTCAGACCCGGACGGCTGCGGTTGAGGAAAAGCGAGACGGCAATGGCAAGAATTATGGAAAGGTACACCATAAAACCGAAGCCCTGAAGGAACTTTCCTAGGGAGCCCATATACGCAAGGAAGGAAGGCGTGGCGCGGAAAGTGCGGCTCGTCACGGCGACGCTTATCTGACCGACGCCGCCGGCGAGCTTGTTGAGGCTTCCGCCGAGGAAATTAGCAAGGCCGCCGGCGAAGATGTTGAGCGTAAGGCCCGTGACATTCTGGTTTACGCGCAGCGTGATAGTAAAGAAGCTGAAAATCAGCCCGCCGAACGCCGAGGCAAGAAAGGATGAGACGAGCGCTATCAAAAGGCAGACGATGCCGATGGGCTCTGCCGCATACATCTCATAGAAGAACACGGCAGTCAGGCCGGAAATACCGCCCAGGTACATTATGCCCGGCACGCCCAGGTTCAGGTTGCCGCTTTTTTCGGTGATGATCTCGCCGATCGCGCCAAAGAGTATAACAGTGCCGAAGATAATAGCGGACTGGAAAAGCTGTATGTATTGTGTCATTTCGCCTGCACCTTCTTTCTGCTGCGGAACACAAGCTTGTAGTTGATGAAAAACTCGCTGCCGAGGATGAAAAACAGGATTATACCCGTGAGCATATTGGACACAAAGTCATTGAGGTTATACTGTGACGCGATCTGCACGGCGCCCTTTTCAAGGAAAATGAGCAGGAACGAGAACAGTATCATGACAAAGGTGTTGAACTTGGACAGCCATGCGACGATTATCGCCGTAAAACCGCGCCCGCCGGCGGTATCGGTCGAGATCGTGTGGCTTGCGCCGGAAACGGCGATGAAGCCGGCGATGCCGCAGACCGCGCCGGAGATTGCCATCGTGCGGATGTAGACCTTGGAGAGCTTGATACCGGCGTAGCGCGCGGTGTTTTCGCTCTCTCCGACGACGGAGATCTCATACCCGTGCTTGGAATACTTCAGATATATGAACATCGCAACGGCCAGAACAAGCACCAGTATGACATTCACGCCGAAATCCTGGTTGAACCCCTCGGAAAAGAGGTTGGGCAGCCAGCCGGCCTTGCTGTTCTGGTTAATGACGCCGACGACGTTCGAGCCCTTGGGGTTTTCCCAGCAGGAGACGAAATAGCTAGTAAGCTGTATGGCGATGTAGTTGAGCATCAGAGTGAAAAGAGTCTCGTTGGTGTTCCACCTCGCCTTGAAAATGGCGGGGACTATGCCCCAGATGGCGCCGGCAACTATGCTGCTGAGGATCATTATTGCAAACAGCAGCGGGGTCGGAAGCCCCGGGCAGTATATCATGCACGCGGCGGTCGCGATTCCGCCAACGAGGATCTGTCCCTCCGCGCCGATGTTCCAAAAGCGCATCTTGAACGCCGGGGCAAGGCCGACGGCGATACACAGCATGGTCATAGCGTCGCGTATGGTCGCCCAGGAGCGGCGGCCAGTCCCGAAAGCGCCGTCATACATCGCGGCAAATACCCTAAGCGGGTTGAGCTTTACGATGATATAGATTACAATGGCGCACACGACCAGGGCCGCGACAAGGGCAATAAGACGTATGCCCCAGGACTGCAGCCGGGGCATGCCGTCGCGCTTTACGATGCGTACGACAGGCTCCTTGTGTTGAGCGTTCATGCGTTCTGTACCTCCTTGCTGAGATTTGTCATGAGCAGGCCGACTTCCTCCTTGGTGGTAGTGCGGCCGTCAACGATGCCGTTGACATATCCGGAGCAGAGCACCAGGATCCTATCGCACAGCTCAAGCAGAACATCAAGGTCTTCGCCGACATATATGACGGCGACGCCATTTTGCTTCTGCTCGTTGAGAAGGCGGTAAATGGTGTACGAAGTGTTGATGTCCAGACCGCGGACCGCATAGGCGGTCATGAGCACGGTGGGATTTGAGGATATCTCACGCCCGACAAGCACTTTTTGCACATTGCCTCCCGACAGGCGGCGGACAGGGGTCGAAAGGCTGGGCGTCACGACCTCGAGCTGTTCGACGATCTCACCGGCGAGCTGCCGCGGCGCTCCGCGCCGGGCGAAAGGACTGTGCCCGCGGCGGTAGGATTTGAGCATCACGTTATCGGTCAGATCCATGCTACCGACAAGGCCCATGCCAAGGCGGTCCTCCGGAACGAAAGAGAGAGCGACGCCTTTTTTGCTTATCTCCAGCGGGGACAGCCCGACAAGCTGGCTCTCCGAGCCGTCGCTGTTTATGTATTTGATCGACGAGCCGTTCTCACAGCGCTGGAGCCCGGCAATGGCCTCAAGCAGTTCCTTTTGCCCGCTGCCGGAGACGCCGGCGATGCCGAGTATCTCGCCCGTGTACGCGGAAAAGCCCACGTTTTTCAGGGCAGGCAGCCCATCAGAGTTGAGAACGGTCAGACCCTCGACACGCAGACGCTCATGCTTTTCCTCAACTTCCGGTCTGTCGATGTTGAGCGTGACGGCGTGACCGACCATCATATCGGTCAGTTTCTGAGGATCGGTATCCTTTGTCGCGACCTCGCCAACGTATTCACCCTTGCGCAGGACTGCGACACGGTCGGAAACATCCATGACCTCGTGCAGTTTGTGAGTGATGATGACGATGGCCTTGCCGTCGGCTTTCATATTGCGCAGGACGGCAAAAAGCCTGTCTGTCTCCTGAGGCGTCAGGACTGCGGTGGGCTCGTCAAGGATGAGGATATCCGCGCCGCGGTAAAGCACCTTTACGATTTCAACAGTCTGTTTCTGAGAGACGGACATGTCGTATATCTTCTGATTCGGGTCGATATCAAAGTCGTAGGTTTTGCATATCTCCGTGACTTTGGAAGCGATTGCCCTGCGGTCAAGCTTGCCCTTTTCCTTCAGTCCGAGCACGATATTCTCCGCCGCTGTGAAAACGTCGACGAGCTTGAAATGCTGGTGAATCATGCCGATGCCGAGGTCATAGGCGTCCTTGGGCGAGCGGATCGTGACGGGTTTTCCGTCGACAAGGATCTCGCCCGAGTCCGGGAAATATATCCCTGCGAGCATGTTCATCAGTGTTGTCTTGCCGCTGCCGTTTTCACCCAGGAGAGAGAGGATTTCCCCCCTGCGGATATCGAGGCTCACGTTGTTGTTTGCGACGACCCGGCCGAAGGTTTTAGTTATGTTTTTCATGCTGACAGCATTTGAATTCTCCAAATCCGCCACCCTTTCCGCGATACAGAGTTAAGAGCAAATTAATTACATCAATTATAGCATATACATGCCGCGCGTGTAAAACAAAATATGAGCTGTAATACGGTAAATCGGTGCAAAAATTCATATATTTTTGGTTTAACGACAAAGAGCCTGCAAAATGGAAAAACGGCCCCAACCGGGGCCGTTTTTTAAGCTTATGCAGATTGTGCCGTTTATTACTCAAACAGCTCGGTGATACCCTCGATACGGAAGGAGAAGGAGGGAGCGCAGCGCAGGACGGACTCCTGGAATGCGCCGTCGACGATGGCTTCGCCGCTGTCAAAGACAAAGTCGCCGTCGGTGTCAAGCGCGTAGGCGCTGGTCACGTGGCCGTCAGCGTCGAGGACATAGGAGCCGTCGGTGGCCTCCTCAGTAACGACGAAGGTGGAGGTGTCAAAAACCTTCAGGCTGCCGTCAGCGATGGCGGCCCAGACCCTCTCGACCTCTTCAGCGGTGCCGGGGGCGCAGCTCTCACCCAGAGTGGAGATGCACACGCCGCCATCTGCGTAACCGCAGGCATAATCGGTCGGTACTTCCTCGCCGTTCATGGCCTTCTCAATGGTCGGGGTGTAGACAGCACTCCAGATGTTCTGGGCCGAGGTAAGAGCGGCAGTGGGAGCAACGGAGAGCATGTCGATGTTGTAGCCAACAGAATAGACGACGCTGCCCGCATCCTGAGCGGCCTGGACGGCGGCGGGCGCACCGGTGGAGTCAGCGTGCTGTCCGATGATGACGCAGCCGCGGCTCATAAGCTGGTTTGCGGCCTCAGCCTCCGCGACGGGATCATACCAGCTGTTGGTGTAGGTAACGTCCATATGGGCCTCGGGCACGATGGAGCGGATGCCAAGGAAGAAGGCGGTGTAGCCGGAGACGACCTCGGCGTAGGGATAAGCGCCGACATAGCCGACATAGGGATCGGTAATGGTGCCCTCGTCGAGAAGCTGCTTGAGCTTCATACCGGCAACGACGCCGGAGACATAGCGGGACTCATAAACGTATGTGAAGATGTTCTTGAAGTTGTCAAGACCGGAGTTTGCCGCGTTGTCACCGGTGGCGGCGACAAAGATGATGTCGGGATACTCCTCGGCAGCCTGCTGCATATAGCTGGCGTGGCCGAAGCTGTCGGAGATGATGATGTTGCAACCCTGCTCGGCAAGGTCGACTGCCGTGTCATAGCAGACTTCGGTCTCTCCGATGTTGTACTTGAAGATGATCTGTTCATCACTCAGCCCGAGAGCGTCACGGGCGCCCCAGACGCCTTCGATATGCGCCATGTCGTAACCGGAGTTCTCGTCATGGACAAGGATGACGCCAACCTTGAAGTCAGAGGCTTCGGAAGGTTCGTCCGAGGGTTCGTCATCAGACGGGGCCTCGGTCTCCGGAGCATCAGTCGCCGGAGCGTCGGTCGCGGGCGTGTCCGTGGTTTCCTCGGTCGTGCTGCCGCAGGCGCACAGACTCACGACCATGGCCAGAGCCAGCAGGATCACAAGAAGCTTTTTCATAATTTTCCTCCTCAATATTTTATAAAAAGGTTGACAAAATTGATGACTGGCCAGGGATTCAGCAAAATTCGATGGAGCCGTCTGCACCCATGGATTTTACGCGGGCAAGGGACTCGACGCGGATGCCACGACCGCGAAGCAGATCCCCGCCGGGCTGGAAAGCCTTTTCAATGGCGATACCGGCCCCTACAAGAGTTGCCCCGGCGTCCTCAACAAGCTTTGCAAGCCCGGTGAGGGCCGCTCCGTTTGCCAGGAAATCGTCTATTATAAGAACCTTGTCGCTTTTGTGAAGGAAATCCTTTGAGACAATTATATCATAAACTGTGCCGTGTGTAAAAGATTCGACTTTTGCGGTATATACCTCTCCTGCGATATTCTTTGTTTTGGCTTTCTTAGCGAAGATCACCGGACACTGAAAAATCTCAGCCGCGATGACGGCGATCCCGATGCCGGATGCCTCGATGGTAAGGATCTTGTTTATTTCACAGTCGGAGTAGAGACGTTTCCACTCAAGAGCCATGTCTTTAAAAAGAGAAACGTCCATCTGGTGGTTGAGAAAACTGTCGACTTTTAGAATGCTGCCGTCTTTGACTATTCCGTCCCTGCGGATGCGTTCTTCCAGAAGCTTCATCTCTTGCCCCCCATTGGATCGCCTGATATTTATCGCATTATTTTATATTTTAAGTATAATTACAGTTTACAATATGTTGAGAAATAAGACAACTTGGTAAAACTTATGAATTAAGCTCTCATTGTTTTATATTTTTGTGGTATATGCCAATCCTGGCCGCGTACGGATAAAAAACGGGCCGCCAAGCGGCCCGTTTTTCAGCATCCACAGATGCGCACATATCTGCATAACATATTAGCGGCGCAGAGGCCGAGGCAGAGCATATACATATCCCCGCCTGCAACGGGGAAACCTCCGCGTGTGGCGGTATAGATGTCAGCACCATACTGCATTTGTTCAAGCAGAATGCGGTATTCGTTGTTGTCCGGTTCCATGGCGCAGGCTCTCTCCGCGTGCTCAAGCGCGGCTATCCTGTTGCCCATCTGGTAGTTTGCCGCCGCACTGCAATAGTACCAGGCGCCTGTGCGTTCGCTCTCTGGTACGCCGGAGAGCGCATTGAGCGCCTCGGCATAGTGCCCGGTGGCAATGTAATTGCGTGCAGCGCGCACACCCGTCGGCTCGTTGTCGCCAGCGGCGCGCTGCTGCCCTCCGGCGTATCCGTAAAAGCCGCTCCAGGGGTCATACTGCTGCCGGGCACCGGTATGTCCGCCGGCCTCATAATTTGCCCGCGCCTGCGCGTCCTTTATCTGGTCATAGGCGGCGTTTATCTCGTTCATTTTCCGCGCGGCCTCTTCATCCCCGGGGTTGAGATCGGGGTGATATTTTTTTGCAAGTTCACGATATGCCTTTTTTATCTCCTCGTCGCCGGCGTCGCGGGAGACGCCCAGCACTGAGTATGGATCAGTCACCGTCGCCACCTCGCTTCTTCTTTTCATATTCGTATCGGGACCATACTCCGGAATAAATGACATTGCGGAGTATGCCCAGATCCTGCGTCAGCGGCAGTCGCTCAAAAGCGAGCGCGCAGTCGCCGGCGAGCATATTGAGTATATGACGGAATTCGTCCTCGTCCATGTTCTGCCCGTAGCTGAGCGCGAGGGGGTTGTACCGTCCCTTTTTGACGTCACGGGAGTAATCGACACAGGCATCCATTATATATATGAATCTGCCCAGCGTTTCCCCGAAGCTGCGCAGCCTTTCCCGCCATATGCCGCTGGGCCCGGCAAAAATCTCGCCCATAAGCTCGCCAAAGCAGTTGGCGCAGAGATCGGGAGAAGGGTCGCGCCGGTCCTCGGCCTGAGCGATCCGTTCCAGACATTCACGTATGACGGCGCACTGCGCTGGCAGGCGCTGTGCGCAGTCGTCGGCGCGCCGGCGAAGAAACCGGGCCGAGGCCAGAGCCGGAAGGCTCCTGTCGTCGCGCCAGTTATCACGACAGCTGTGATAGGCCAGAGCGACGTTTAGGTCCGCAGCATAGTCGGTAAAGGAACTGTGCCAGTATTCGTGTCGCCTGGTTGGATGGATGCCACAGCGTTCTGTCCCAAACTCGCCCTCGTCCTCGTAAATGGAGCTGAGCACCAGGATCAGAAATGTCGTGTCGTAATTGAGAGTCAGCCGCGAAAGCCTGCCGCAGCGCAGCCGGAGAGCACGGCAGAGCCCGCAGTAAGCGGCCCTGTATTTGCCAAGCTCATCCTCTGACAGGGCCGCGACGTTTGCTATTACGAAACCGAACATCAGGTCTTTGTCTCAAAGGCGTTGCCGCACTTGCGGCAGACGACACGGATACGTCCCTTGCCCTTCGGCACGCGCAGAATACTGCGGCAGGAGGGACATTTGAAAAACTTATATGTCTTGCGTTGGCGGAACATATCCCGCCGTACGCTGAACCAGCGCTTTATTCTGTTTTCAAATTTCAAATAACGAGCGTTCTCCTCACGCCGCTTATAGACGTTGCGGGAAAACATGCGCCAGTAACACAGAACAAGCAGAACGATTGCCGCTATCCACAGCACACCGCGGGTTATCCCGCCTATGAAAAGGTTCAGTATGACCAGTATGAGTGCGATTATGGACAGAAACCTAGTCAGCTGATCGGGGCCGTTGCGTCCTGCCATAAATCTTGCCAGTTTTTGTCGCATGAAAATTATCTCCATAAAAATGTTATTATATTAATAGAATATTATACGGGTTTCAGCGTGTGAATCAATAGACATTTTGTAAACAAATAAAGTCCAGGCGGGTAAAAAACAGAACACCAAAGCGGTGCGACAACCCGCTTTGGTGTTCCTTGTGTATGGGATGAGGACAAAATGAAAAAGATGAAAACTGTCTCTTGCTGATTATATCTTATGCTAAAGATATTAACAAAACAACCGGGAAAATATTATAAAACTTTTAAATCGCGTTTTTTCAGTCAAAAGCCAGTCCCCACCAGACGGTTTCCTTCTCGGGCAGAGCAAAACCATCGGCCAGCCGAGCCACGGCAAAATCGCGCTCTTTGCCCTCGCCGGGGAAAAACAGCGGAGTGCGCACGGAAACCTCGGCGCATTTGAACCCTGCGCTCAGAGCGGAAAGCGCGTCGCGAAAGCTGCCGCGGGGCAGCAGCAGTTCCTTGACCAACAGACGCTGTCCGTCAAGCTCGCATGCGGCGCAGCCTGCGTGGCCGTCCACGTCGAGCAGATACAGACCACTGCCGTCGCTGCGGATGTAGCGGTCATACCACTTGAGAATCTGAATACTGAACCGGACATGGCACTTTCCGGCGAGAGTGAGCTCACGCACCTTGGCGTAGCTCTGCGCATCCACACGATGCGCGCGGGCCAGGCCGGGAGAGATCTCGTCCAGCTCCGCCGTTGGGATAAGAGCCTCGCGCGTGCGGGAGATGGGGAGAAGTCCGAAAGTGTCGGCGTACCAGCCGTAGAGCCTCTCCTGCGCAGGGACCAGCGCTACCATGGGCGCGCCAAGCAATGCCGAGCGCATGACATGCTCAGACACAGCGGCGCCAAGACCGCGTCCGCGGTATCCCTCAAGCGTGCCGAGCGTATAACAGTAGGGCGCGGCTACGGCCCTGCCCTGCGGCATTACCATTGCGGTCCCGGTCAAAAGGTATATCGCCGAGACGATCTTGCCGTCACACTCGGCGACAGAGGCCATTCCGGGGGCATAGACCTGCTTCATGAACAGGTCTATGAACTTGTCATCGTCGCCGAAAGCGGCTTTCCATATCTCTGTTAACCCGGCCTCATCGCCGGCGCGTGACGGACGGGCAGCGGAAATATCCATTTGTCATCCTTTCCATGCAGCAGTAAACTTTTCCACGAGAAATTCGGGGTAGAAGGACTGTTTTGCCTTGCGCAGGTTTTCCTTACCCATGTCATCCTCGCGGTTGATATATATGATCTCCGGATGGTCTGCTATGACCTGGCGCACAAACTCCCGGCAGATCATAGGGTATGCGCCCTCGACCTCGGAATATGCTTTTTCAAAATGAACGTCAAAGCCGGTCGACGATATTTTCTCGCCAATGGTAAAGGCGATAAGCCTGCCGCCGGAATACAGCGCGCCGCCTTCCAGCTCCAGCTCGTCGTAGTACTCAAAGGCACGCTCTATCGCGAGCCGCTCTTCCTCGGCCCCGCCGTCATCGCCGCCGTTTCGCTCGCTGTTTGCATTTTCCCAGTCGGAGAGCATCTCCAGGCACTCCGGAGCCATCCCGCGTGTGAGTTTGCGGTAGCTCCAGTCGTTTTCGGCGATAAAACGGTTGACGTGGTTGCGCTTTCCATGCAGCTTTTTTCCAGAGAATGCGGCAAGCTTCTCCGCAGGGTAGATGTAGTCGAAGAAAGCGCGCGAGGAACTGTATTCAAAGCAGCCCGGAAACGCTTCGTCGAGCTGAGCGATATGCTCACGGACAACGCCGCGGATTATAAAGGGAAAGCCGCTCTCTTCGGCGTCGGCTTTCATGGCCTCGATAACAGGGGCCAGGTCGCCTGTCCCGATCGGATAGGCAAAAAAGTGAGGTTCGCCATAGGTGGGCTTGACAACAAGGCGGTCGCCCATTCTGCCGATGTGCTGGTTATAGGTCAGATCCCACAGGAACATGTTGCCGAAGTTGTAGTCGGCGCTCAGGGAATCCTCGGCAAATACAATGGAATCGACCCATGGCTTGTCTGATATTTCCACCGGTTTCAAATCCAACATAACTTTATTGCGCGTTCCTTTCAGATATTTTCTATCATGTCAACCGGCGTATGGCTGCATGACTCAAGTATGGTCTGCTGCAGCAGCTTGAGGTCGACAAAAGTCTCCGGGCGCTTTCGTGGGTCGCGTAGCAGCGCTGCGGGATGGTAAAGGGCCATGCGTCTGATCCCGTCGATGTCAAACCATCTGCCGTGTTCGCGCGTGATACGAAAATCCTGACGGATAAAGGTCATGGCAGCGACTCGGCCCAGACAGACTATCAGCTTCGGTTTCAAAAGCCCGATCTGAGCGTTCAGCCATTCTGAACAGGCGGCCTGCTCGCTCTCGAGTGGGTCGCGGTTTTTCGGAGGCCGGCATTTTACCATGTTTGCGATGTATACCCGGCTGCGATTTAGACCGATCATCTCCAGCATCTGGTCTAGCAATTTCCCGGCGCGTCCGACAAAGGGCTCTCCCTGCAGGTCTTCCTGCTCTCCCGGTCCCTCGCCGATGAAAAGCACCTCCGCGCTCCGATTGCCGACGCCGAAAACCACGTTGTTCCTTGTCTGGCACAGGGCGCATTTCCTGCATTCCAGGCAGGCGGCTTCAAGTTCATCCCAGTCCATTTCGGGACACCCCCCGATTTCAGATAAATTTAATTGTAGCATATATTATCTTTTTTTGAAAGAAGTATTTGATTTTTTCTTTTTTACCGCGCTGAGCGGTCATATCGTTGATTATTCGCGCATATGATCCCTATACGAAAGCAATACTTAGGTGAAAAGCCGTCAGATCGATGTACAACTTGACGAATATATTGTGCAAATATCCATGCACATAACAAAAGCAAGAGCAATTTTTTGCGATTTTATATAAATTCTACTTGTAAAGATTATTTTGTCATGCTATAATCAATCCATAAATCACAGGCGGACACAGCGGGACATAAAGTAAAAAATGTACATAAGGAGTCACACGGAATGAAATTCTTTGACAAGAAAATCAAGGTAGGGTTCGCGACATTTTTTATAATGCTGCTCATCATTCTTGAGTTTGGGATCCTTGATGAGATGGTTTTCACGTACGACGGCCTTTCCAATGAGTTCAGCTCAATCGAAAGAAGCCTTGGCTACAACTTCTGCGTGATGTCGATCATTATATTCGTCCTTGTGATCGGATATATGGCGTATATCGGCTATCACAAGAACTGGGGAGGGCTTATCGCCATGATGGTGATTGCCGTGGCTCCGATCATCGGATATCTTGCCGGCATGGCGGGGAGTGCCGGGGCATACAATATCCTCTTCGGATGGGGGACGGCACATCTGTTGCCCATGTTTACGCTGTTTGGATTGATAATGGCTGACAGGAGCATCATTCTGATTCTTTGTATAGCTAATCTTGTCCTGTGTCTCGTCGCGTGGCTGATAGGCTACAAGGCCAAGAAAAATTATGAGGCAAAGAACCCTTGGTAAAAAAATGGGTATAAGCCTCAAAATAAAGGATGACTGTCAAAGGCGCCGGATATTCCCGGCGTCTTTTTTCTGCCGGATAAGATATACAAAGACGAGCGGGAATGTCCCGCTCGTCCATTTTGTATGCAAGAAATATATTCGTCGGTACGCCGCGCCGCAGGTCATGTAGGGGAGACCGGGTATACGGCGCACACTATGACCCGATATTATTCAAAATGATGGAACGGAGAAAGATCCCCTATCTTCAGCGAGCCGCCGGCTTTGACACAGACATACCCGCTGTCATTGCCATGTCCCGGGGAGACGCTCAGGCTCCTGCACTTATCGCCAAAGTAGGGCTTGAGGATAGTCAGAAGAATCCCGTATCCGCCACCGCCGGTGATGAATACATCCTGATCCGGACGGCAGGGAGGAACAACCACATGGGGAAGCTTTGAAACGTCGTAGTTGTGCGGCCCGGCGGTCATGGGCTTGGTATGGTCGTCGGGGTCAAAGGCGATGTAGAGTTTGTCGCCGTCCTCGTATGTGAGGAAGTGGACGCCGCCCTCGGGGTTTTCTTCGCCCATGGGAAGGTCGATCATCTCCATCGTTCCGTTGCCGGCGACGTATTCGGCGAAAGTGTCACCCAACGCCACGCCGGCGGCAGCAAGCACCCAGTGGTCGCCGGGGCCGCCCAGTGAAACGGGCTCACCCTTTTCTGCTATCGGCTTTATGTACTCGAGCATGGAGGGCAGAAACTCTGGGGACCATTGCGTCATGGCCATCTTTCTTCCCATCATCTCGACCTCTTTTTTGGGGACTCCGATCGCGGAGGCAATGTCTTCAATGTTAAGCATGGTCTTTTCCGTTGTACTCATAATTTCACCTTTCCTTTAGAAATAATGGGTCTTTGCGGTTGCCGGGGCTTTCGATCGATGCCGTTATGCCTGACTTATGGGGATGCCGCCGCGGGTCTTGTAGATTCGTGGACATCTCGATGCTTTGGCATAAACGACAAAGGCACGGACCAGCGGGATATACCTGAGCGTAAGCCTTATCAAAATATCCGCAAATCAGTTTGAATAGCAATATACAACCCCAATATTGGCATTATTTTAAAAAAGAATATTATACCATGAAGCGCAGCGAAATGGTATAATGCGCCATGTTTTTCGGTTCCCGGCGCAGCCGGGGAGAAAAACGGCTTAAAATTAAGGTATAATAACCATTATACAACTATTATACCATAGCAAAAAATCTTAAACACTATTATCAGTTCACAAACAAAAACATGGAATATATGAGCTTTTCACAATGGCATCGGCATTTTCGTCAATTCCTCTAATTTGGATATTATGTTTTATTGCGCTTTTCACAGATGATTATTATTGTCAAAACTGCACAATAAAAACGGGAAAGAAAAAAGCTCCGAGCCTTGACCCGGAGCTTTCAAATAATGGTTATGGCTTTACTTATTTAAGGCCAAGTATCTGCCGTGCCTCGTCGGGAGTGGCGGCCTCGCAGCCGAACTCTTCGATAACGCGCTTGGCGCGGGCGACAAACTGCATATTGCTCTCGGCAAGCTGGCCCTTCTTGTACAGGACGTTGTCCTCCATGCCGACACGGATATTACCGCCCATGGCGATGGCCGCGTACATGATTTCCATCGCGCCGTGACCGACGCCGAAGGCGCTCCAGGTGCTGCCGGGGGCGACCTCGTCCATGATGCCTTTCATGAAAACGAGGTTTTTTGTCGTGGCGGCAATACCGCCGGCGCAGCCCATGCAGAACTGGAAGTGTAGCGGGGCCTTGAGAATACCCTTTTTGAGATAGTACCCGGCATTGTATATCATGCCGGGGTCAAAAGCCTCGATCTCGGGTTTGACATTGACCTCCTGCATCAGCTTGCCCAGTTTTTCAAGGAACATGGGGTTGTTCTCGAAAATCGTGGTGTGCTGCCAGTTCATCGTGCCGCAGTCATAGGAGGCCATCTCAGGCTTGAGCTCGTAGAACGGACGGATGCGGTCCTCTTCAAGCAGGTTGACGCCGCCTGAGGTGGTGATATTCAGGACTATATCGCAGTCGGAGTACTTCGTGCGCAGCAGCGTCACGACCTCCTCGAACTTTTCAAACTTCATTGCCGCCTTGCCTTCGTCGTCGCGGCAGTGGATATGGGCGACGGCCGCGCCCTCTTTCCAGCAGTTATAGATTTCTTCGGCGATCTCGGCGGGCTCAATGGGGACGTTGGGGTTGTTCTCCTTGGTGGGCCAGGCGCCGGTCGTCGCAACGGTGATTATTCTCTTGTTTTTGAGATCTGCCATTATTGACACGCCTTTCTTATAAATTCAGAAATGGGGGCGCTGGAAATAAACAACGCCCCCAAGAAACAAAATCGATTATTTATTGCGGCTGAAGAGCTTCTGCATGTACTCGAGGCCGCTGTCGCCGTTGCCCTCGGCAAAGCCGTAGCCGGTGCCGCCGTAGGCATAGGTGCGCTCGGGAACGCCCTTCACGAGCAGATCCTCGTCGATCTCAGCAACGCAGCGGGCCATGGAGCCGTCGCCCATGTACCAGCGCAGGGGGAAGCAGTTGAAGCGGAACCACACGCCGGCCGGAATCATGTCAAGGTCGCCGCCGAGGTTCTCTACGCCGACGATGCCGTGGCCGAGCATCTCCTTGTGGCAGGGCTCCCAGGTGCCCCAGACGCCGATATTCTCCAGGTCGCCGTACAGCTCGTCATAGGCCTGCTGGCCAAAGATGCGGATATACTCGAACTTGTCGAACTTGGCGTAGGCTTCCTCACCGAACAGCTCCTTATACTCCTCGGTGATGGGCTTGCCGGTGGCGCCGAGCAGGTTCATGCGGGTCATGCCGTTGTTGCCCATGGCGGTATGCAGGGGGTGATCAAGCGCCTGGGAGTCCATGGCGACGCACTTTACCTTGTTCTTGACAAACCACTTGCCGGCCTCTACGCCGGTGCCGGCGGCATAATGATAATATGCCTTGCTGTCGTCGAACAGACGGTGCATACCGGTGTTCAGGCAGACGATTTTGCCCTCGAGGTCGGCCTGGTTGATGCCGTATTTCTCGCAGGCGGCGTCGAGGTGCTTGTCCGTGATGAGGCCCCAGGGCTCGATGTCGATCTTCAGAACGACGGCCTGACCGGTGTAGGCGTCGACGGGCATCTCATGGGTGTAACGGGCGCGGCGGCCGTCAAACTCATACTCCATGACGTGACGGGGCGCGTCGCAGTGAGTGCCGGTGTGCATGGTGCACTTGATGCTCTGGGTCAGCACGCCGCCCTTGGC
The DNA here is from genome assembly GCA_964609305.1 of uncultured Oscillospiraceae bacterium. Classification (GTDB taxonomy): domain Bacteria; phylum Bacillota; class Clostridia; order Oscillospirales; family Oscillospiraceae; genus CAKSXP01. Next base: position 17,286 of record CAZSRK010000012.1, on the reverse strand, counting down.
CATGGTGTGGGTGTTGTCGATCTCGGGCTTATCGAAATAGGGCCAGCGGGGTATCTCGGCTCCAAAGGGGTGGGTCAGGTCAACAAAAACTGTCTTTCCCATTATTAAATCCTCCAAATCAAATATTTTTATATGGTTATGCTTAAACCGGCTTATTTGCCGTAGAGCATGCGAATAAGGTATTCGTTGAGATCTGCGTTTGTCTTTTTGATCTCGTCCTCGGTCCAGGTCTGGAAGCCCTCGCCCGTTTTAAAGCCGAGCTTGCCCTCGTCGCGCAGCTTGGTCAGCAGCGGGGAGGGGCTGTGACTGTCATCAAGGTCCCTGAGGATGTAATCATGGATGTTATAGGTCAGGTCAGTGCCGACCATGTCCGCGTTCTCGAGAGGGCCAAGCTGCGGCAGGCGCAGACCGAAGCTGTATTTGACGGCATCGTCGACCGTTTTCGCGTCTGCGATACCCTTTTCGACGATGGAGATAGCTTCGCGCCAGAGCGCGTGCTGCATACGGTTGGCGATGAACCCGGGCACGTCCTTTTTGCACAGGACCGGCTTTTTGCCGACAGAGGCGAGGACCTTCATGACGGTGTCTGCCGTCTCGTCGCTCGAGGCGTCAGACTTGACAACCTCGACCAGCGGGATGAGATGACCGGGATTCCAGAAATGGGTCCCGATGAATCTCTCGCGGTGCTCTAGCTTCTCGGATATCTGCGACGGGCTCATAACAGAGGAGTTAGTGCAGAAAATGGTGTCGGGCCTGCAGCGTTGCTCGAGCTTTGCAAAGGTCTCCTGCTTGACGGCCATGTCCTCGAACACGGCCTCGACGACGAGATCGGCGCGGCTTACAAGCTCGCTGTCGATGTCGGTTGTGAAGCTGATGTGGGACAGGCGTTCTTCAAACTCCGCATCCGATATAATACCCTTTTCAAGAAGCTGCGCACAGCTTGTGCGGATGCCGCCGCAGACGTCCGTCTGGTACAGGTCGTATACGGCGACCTGAAACTCGGGATTAGCCGTGAATACGAAGGCGATGTTTTTACCCATCAGCCCACCGCCGGCTATCAGAATGTTTTTGATTTTCATCGTATCCGCTCCTTCACGAAGCCGGGCTTACACGACCAGGTAGCCGCCGGAGCAGTCGCAGTTGGCGCCGGTGATGAAGTCGGAAGCCGCGGAGGACAGGAACAGCACATAGCCGACGAAGTCATAGGGCTCGGCCAGACGTCCGATGGGCTCACGGGCCAGGAAGTTTTTGTATACGGCGGACTCGGGATCGAACATCCACTCGGTCAGCTCGCTGCGGAAAACGGTCGGGCAGATGGAGTTGACGTTGATGCCGTACTTTGCGGTCAGGTCACAGGCCAGGCAGTTGACCATGAGGTCCGCGCCGCCCTTGGAAGTGCAGTATCCGGTATAGCCGGCCATGCCCCTCTTGGATCGCTGGGAGGTGACAACGACCATCTTGCCGCCCTTGCCCTGCTTGACCATCTGCTCGGCGACAAATTTGGTGACGATGTAGACGCTCTTGCAGTCGGCGTCCATGATCTTCTGCCAATCCTCGACGGACTGGTCAAGGACGTTCTGGACCTTGTTCACGCCGTGTGCGATGGCGAGTATGTTGATCTCGCCGTACTTCTCGACGCAGGCGGCGATGCAGTCCTTGACATCCTGCTCGACGGCGGGGTCGCCGACAAAGTATGCGCAGTCGATGCCCTCAGCCTTGAATTCCTCGTCAAGGGCCTTGAGCTTGGCCTCGTTGCGGCCGGTCATGAACACCTTGCACCCGGCATAGCCGTAGGCCTTGGACAGGACGCAGCCCAGAGCGCCGGTCGCACCGGTGACGAGGGCGACCTTACCCTCGACAGAGAACATGTTGTTTACGAAGTCTTTCTGGAGATTTACCATTCTTTTTTCCTCCTGTTTACACATTCTTCATAATATACTATATTGTATTATTTGGACTATGTTTAGCATAGCCCTCTTCGGGGTTTTATGCAATACGCACAATATTGTTAGTTACTAACTTTTTCGTAACCACCCCCTTTATTTTGCACCTTTTTTATGATAAAATCAAGAGGAAATTGGACATATATCCTGCCAGCGGAGGTGCGTACATGCCGGGAGTCAACCCCTATCACTATGTGAGGAAGTGCCTTTTCGGAAAATGGAAGATGACGATCCTGCACCACATACACAACTGTGGAAGCATTCGTTTCAATGAGACGCGAAAGACGCTTCCCATAAGCGAAAAGGTGCTCGCCGAACAGCTCAGAGAGCTGGCGGACGACGGCCTGGTGGAGCGGATACAGTATAATACCATCCCGCTCAAGGTCGAGTACATTCTGACACAGCAGGGCAGGGAGCTGATCCCCGCGTTGGATGCCCTGTATATCTGGAGCATACGGAGGATGTACGAACTCGGTATCGAGATCGACCGCGACGCCTTCGACGTTCACCGCAGCGGGAAATACGTCGAGCAGCTTGGCGACATCATGACGGCGCTGGGCTATGATTACGAAAGTGAGGAATGACGATGGAACAGGTGCTTGTCGTCAAAACGGAGCTGCTCAGCCCGTTCATAAGCGGTAAAAACGGACTTATAACCGGCTGTGAGGAACAGATCGAAGACCTTGTTTCCCGGGAACATGAATACCTGCCCCGGGCCTTTGCCGAGGAGCATCCGGAGTATAAGCAGATAATACCCTATGTGACCATCTGCCGCGGCGCGCATGTGTTCTCCACAAAAAGGCTCAATAAGGGAGGGGAAGCGCGGCTGCACGGGCTGATCTCCCTCGGCGTCGGAGGGCATATAAACCCCGGGGACGACGACTCCCTCATGAACGGCCTGCGCCGCGAGATCGACGAGGAGGTCGCGATGAGCGATTTCGGAGATCTGACACTGCGCGGGATAATCAACGACGACACGAACGAGGTCGGTTCGGTACATCTCGGCTTTTTCTATACGCTCACGACGAGCGGGGAGGTCCGCGTGAGAGAGACGGAAAAGCTCTCTGGCGCCTGGCTGCACCGGTCCCGGCTCTGGGACATGGCACCCGGCATGGAGTCCTGGTCGCAGATAATCGTGCCGCTTCTGGCAACAGTGGAATAGTGCTTTTATGGGCGAGGGAAATGTCTCCCGCCTTTTTTCCGCGCAAAAGCGCAGCGAGGCTAAAAATACGTGCAGCGGCGGAATAAGTGCCGAAAAACTGCACAAACGCATGGTTTTCATGCCGTCAGACACCAATACGGCGTTGCACGCGGGACCTTATTGTGCTATCATAGCCCACAGCGGGACCGGCATCGCCGTCCGCCGGCGCCTGTGCATGTCCGGGCCGCATGTCCTTGCGGACCGGGAAGAGACAGCGCACAGCGCCCGAAATTTCAAAGAGGTGCGAAATGACCGGTAACACGACAAACAGCGGGCAGTCCCGAAGAATATTCAAACGCGGCGATATACTTGTTCCAAAAACGGGCCACGAGACCTGGAGCGTCGTGGCCTGCGACCAGTTTACCTCCGAGCCGGAGTATTGGCAGCAGGTGGAGAGTATCGTGGGCGACAGGCCCTCGGCGCTGCGTCTTATACTGCCGGAGGCATGGCTGAAACAGGACAGGAAAACCGATATCGAGGGCGAGATGCAGCGCTATCTTGACCAGGACGTTTTCAGGACGCTGCCGCAATCTCTGGTATATGTGGAGCGCACTCTCTCCGGCGGCGGCGTGCGCCGTGGGCTTGTGGGAGTGCTGGATCTCGAGGCATACGACTATGCCCCGGTCTCCGACGCGCCCGTGCGCGCGACGGAGGGTACCGTCGAAGAACGCCTGCCTGCCAGGGTCCGTCTGCGCGTGGCTGCGGAGCTTGAAATGCCGCACATCATTGTGTTCATTGACGACCCGCAGGATACGGTCATGCGCACGGCTGCGGAGCTGGCCGGGGAGAAGCTTTATGACTTCGAGCTCATGCAGGGTGGAGGCCGACTGGCCGGCCGCCGAATAAGCGGGCCTGCCGCAGAGCGGGTAGAGGCCGCTGTCGAGGCCCTCGACGATGGGGAAAAGCCGTTCGTTTTTGCAATAGGCGACGGTAACCACAGCCTTGCCGCCGCAAAGCTCTGCTGGCAGGAGCTCAAAAAGGGGCTCACGCCGGAGCAGGCGCTGTTCCATCCGGCCAGATACAGCCTTGTCGAGCTGGAGAACATACACGACGGGCAGGTCCGGTTCGAGCCGATACACAGGGTAGTTTTTGACACGGACACCGCTGGATTCGGTGACAGTGCCGGGCATTTTCTGAAGGCGGCCGACTGCGGCGGACAGACGCATGAGGCTGTGATACTCTGCGAAGGTGAAGAAAGACGAGAATCGGTCAGAGGTCCGTCGATCGGCGAGTTTATCGGACTTGTGGAGCGGTTTTGCCGCGACTGGTGTGAAAGCCACGGAGGAAGGCTCGATTACATACACGGCGACGACACAGCGCGCGGCATGTGCAGCATGCCTGGAGCCTGCGGCATATTGCTGCCCGCAATGGATAAGGCGGAGCTGTTTTCCTCCATCGGACGCTCCGGCGTCTTTCCCAGGAAGAGCTTTTCGATAGGGCATGCCGCGGACAAACGGTATTATATGGAGTGCCGCCGCATAAAATAAAAGGGCCGTTTTTCTCAGGTTTTGGCCGCTTTTTCTTGATTTTTCGGCGGCGGTGGTGTATACTGCGCCAGGTGTCCGAAGGAAATCCAGTGTCCAGTTTGTAGTTTCCGGGAGGAGTCCAATGTACGAGACCAAAAAACAAAACTATCTGCACGGCGCGGCGATACTGGCGTTCGGCGTGGCCATAATGAAGGTCCTAGGCGCGATCTATAAGATCCCGCTGAGGAATATACTTGGGGATACGGGCTACGGCTATTTCAACGCGGCATACACTGTATACAATGTGCTTTTGACGATAGCGACAGCGGGCCTGCCCGTGGCGCTGTCGAGGATGATCTCGGAGGCCAACACGATGGGTCGTCCGATGCAGGCCAGGCGCATTTTCCGCGTGGCGACGGTGGCGCTGTTCGTCCTTGGCTTTGTGTTCTCGGCGCTCATGTTCCTCTTTCCGACGGATATGGCGATACTGTTCGTATCCAAGGCCGATGTGTCGCAGTGCATTTTCGCGCTGAGTCCTTCGGTGCTGATAGTATGCCTTACAAGCGCGTTCCGCGGATATATCCAGGGCCACGGCAACATGACGCCGACAACGGTCGGACAGGTGCTCGAGGTGCTTGTCAAGGTCATAGTCGGGCTTGCTCTGGCCGTGTATATGACAAACCTGGGAAAGAGCCTGCCGCTCAGATCTGCGGGAGCCATATTCGGCGTGACCGTCGGCGGACTTGCCGCGCTGATATACATGTTTGTGTGTTATCTGCGCCAGTATAAGGGCAAAAGCGCGGACGCCCGCAGTGACGGGAAGGATGTTCCCGTCAGCGTGGGCAAGACATTCTGGGATTTTGTAAAGATAGGCGTTGCGATAACTCTGGGTGCCTCGGTCATGAGCGTCATCTCGCTTATAGACACCAAGCTCATACAGGAGCAGCTTCCCGGGGTAGCCGGCATAGGCGAGGCGCTGGCAGACGAGCTTTACGGCTCGTACTCGGCCATGCAGACGCTGTATAACCTGCCCGCCGCGTTCATAACTCCGATGACGATAGCCGTCGTTCCCGCCATATCTGCGGCCGTTGCGAAGAAGGCGCATGAAGAGGTCGGCGTCATCGCCGAGAGCGGGCTTCGCATATCGGCAGTTATCGCGATGCCCATGGGCGTCGGCATCGCGGTTCTTGCGTATCCGATAGTAAATGTGCTTTACAGCGGCACGAACGAGATGGGGCCGACGATACTGGCCTATCTCGGCGTGGCATCCGTTTTCGTGTGTATCGCGCTTGTGACCAACGCCATATTGCAGGCCAACGGCAATGAAAGGCTGCCTATTATCTCGATGATAGCGGGCGGCGTCGTGAAAATTGCCGCAAACCTGCTGCTGGTTGGCAGACCCTCGGTCAATATCCTGGGCGCCGCCATCGGTACGATCTGCTGCTATGCCGTCATCTGTGTACTAAACTGCTTCTTTATAAGCCGCTGTCTGCGCAAAAAGCCGAACTATGTCAGCGCCTTTGTGCGGCCGCTGATAAGCTCCGTCGTAATGGGCGCGGCCGCCTGGGCCGTATACGGCCTTGCCGATAAGCTGCTTGGAGCAGAGGCGAGCGGATCCAGGATCCTGCTTATTCTGGCAATGGGCGCGGCAATACTGGTGGCGGTTATAGTGTATCTTGTACTTGTGATTTTGACCCGTGCGGTAACGAGCGAGGACATGAAGCTTATCCCCAAGGGTGAAAAAATTGCAAAACTGCTGAAAATCAAGTAATTTCAAGGGGCTTTAGGCAGAAAATAACTTGCAGAAGGGATAAAAGTATGATAGATTTTGAATACGCTGACCATTATGACGTCGATGCGTATAGAAAGATAATCGCCGTACTGCGCGGCGAGGATGGCTGCCCCTGGGACAGGGAGCAGACTCATGAGAGCATCAGGCGCAATCTGCTCGAGGAGGCTTATGAAGTCTGCGAGGCAATAGATCAGAAAGACCCCGAGCACCTGAAGGAGGAACTGGGAGATCTGCTCATGCAGGTCCTCTTCCACGCCCAGATAGAGCAGGAGGCGGGCAATTTCGACCTGGACGACGTCGCGGACAGGGCCGTTAAAAAGCTCATTCTCCGTCATCCCCATGTTTTCGGCACGACGCAGGTCCGTGACAGCGAACAGGTGCTCGACAACTGGGACAAGATAAAGCGCGTTGAAAAGGCTCAGGACACCGTCGCTTCTGCGATGACCGACGTGGCCGAGTCTCTGCCGGCCCTCTGGCGGGCGGAAAAAATCCAGAAAAAGGCCGCAAAGGTCGGCTTTGACTGGCCGGATATCTCCGGGGCCCTGGGTAAAATATGCGAGGAGGCGCAGGAACTGCGCCAGGCTGTCGAGAACAATGACGCGGACAATATCGAAGAGGAGATAGGAGATCTTATCTTCTCCGCCGTAAATGTTGCGCGCTTTGCCGGCGTGGACCCCGAAAAGGCCGCGCATAGGGCATGTGAGAAGTTCATACGCCGTTTCCGCTTCCTTGAACAGGCAGCGCTCGAAGAGGGGAGAGCCCTTGAGGAGATGTCCCTTGACGAGATGGAGAGCATATACCAGCGTGCCCGTGCCGAGCTGGAGGGGAAGCAGACGCAGCTGCATGCGGCCGAATAATAAAGTCGGGTGACCGTATCCATGGCGGTTTCCATATATATAACAATAGCGGGTTGACCGCGTATATTTTAGGAGGATTACAAATGAACAAGGCAGAACTGATAGCGGCGGTTGCCGAGAAGACCGGCCTGTCCAAGAAGGATACGGAAAAGGTCGTCAACGCAACCTTTGACACCATAACCGAGACCCTCGAGACCGGCGAAAAGGTACAGCTCGTCGGTTTCGGAGTGTATGACGTCAAAAACCGCGGCACCCGCATCGGAAGAAACCCCAAGACCAGGGAGGAAATAGAGATCCCTGCGACTCGCGTTCCCACTTTCAAGGCTGGCAAGGCCCTGAAAGAGGCGGTCGGCAAATAAGGTCCTGCCATATATCAAAATTATTGGATACGCCGCCGTCAGATAATGACGGCGGCGGTTTTTTGGAGGAATCATGAGACTGGATAAATACCTGAAAGTATCGCGACTTATAAAGCGGCGCAGCGTTGCAAACGACGCCTGCGACGGGCAGCGCATAACTGTAAACGGCCGGACGGCCAAGGCCTCATATGCGGTGAAGCCGGGCGATATAATCGAGATAAGCTACGGCCAGCGTACCCTGCGTGTTGAGGTCACGGAGATAAACGAGCACGCAAACAAGCAGGACGCCTCGGCAATGTACCGGGAGCTGCCCTGATGTACGCAGAGATATCCGGACGCCCCGCTGCGCACTGCAGAAGCGCAACGGGGCGTCCGGATGCTTTCATTTATACATCTTTTCGCTGCTCGCTGCTTACGATTATCTTATGCATATTCGGCAGGCATTTGAGAGTTATCTGATCGTGCATGCCCCCGTCCTCTCCGTCGCGGGTCCATGGTACGGGTTCCTCAAACTCAAACGTAAAGCGCACTTTGCTTGTCTGCAAAACCGTGACATACTCGTTGTTGTAGTTTCGCGACAAGATGCCGGAGATTATGCTGTTTAGCCCGATGACGCTTGTGGGGGTCCTGATGAGTATAAGCTCGAACTTGCCGTCGCCAAGACCCACAAGACTGTCGTCAAGGCGAACGAGGCCCGCGATGCTCGTCGAGTTGGTGACACCGCCGAAGCACAGGTCCTCCTCTATGATGCCGCCGTCGTGTTCCACGCGGGTCTTGTAGTGTTTTAGTTTTGTAAGGCGGGTCATACCCTCAAGGATATATGCGAGGTGGCCCAGCACCTGCTTGACCTGCTGGCTGGTCTGATAGCTCACGTCCGTGAATGCGCCGAAAGCCGCGACGTAGCTGAAAGTTTCGCCGCTGCTCATGAGACCCAGATCATAGGGGATGGCCCTACCGTTTACGATGTCGCGCGCCGCGAGAAGCAGGTTGTGCGACAGCCCCAACGTCGTTGCAACGTCGTTTGCTGTGCCAATGGGTATATATCCGATGGGGGGATGCTCCGGCAGCTCGGCAAGCCCGCTCATAACGTCGCTGAGCGTACCGTCCCCGCCGAGGCAGACGAGCAGGTCATAATCTCCTCCGAAGTCTCTCGCCAGCTCACGCGCATGCCCCGCGTATTCCGTGAAGTAGACAGTGGGTATATATCCGCCGGAATAGAAAACCTCCAGAGCTTCGCCGAAATTGGTCTTTACAAGACCGCGTCCGGCCACGGGATTGATAAGAAGCATCATGTGTTTTTTCATTTCGATCGCCCCATAACAGAAAATTAAACGGAGATGCACAAGGGCGCATATCCGGGGGATTTTTGCTTTTACAGCATGATATCGTATTATTCGCCTTAATTATATTATTTGCCCCACGGGAAGTCAATACCATCCTGCTCCCGGGGATGTCGGGAGCTTATGCGGCGGGGAATAAGGTCCGGGCAGTTTGGAATTGATATGATATAAGGTCAAAAATTTTTTCTTTATGTAGTTTTTACGGTCAGAACCGTAGTATACAGTTGAGGAGGACAAGGAGGGGACATGGGCGATGGACGATGAAAAGATAATCGGGCTGTTTTTTGATCGCTCGGAACAGGCGATACTGGAGCTGGACAAAAAATACGGCAGGCTCTGCCGCAGAGTCTCGTATAACATCGTAAACGACCTGCGCGACGTGGAAGAGTGCGTCAGTGACGCATACCTGGGCGCATGGAACGCGATCCCGCCTGAAAGGCCCAACCCGCTGCCGGCTTATCTGTGCCGGATCGTGAGGAACCTTTCGCTGAAGATGTATTACAGGAAACAGGCGGCTAAACGAAACAGCAGCCATGACATCGCCATACAGGAACTGGAAGGTTGTCTGTCTGGACTGAACACTGTCGAAGAGGCGATGGAGGCCAGAGAACTGGCGGGGATAATCGAAAGCTTCCTGGACACGCTGACGGCCGAAAACCGCGTCATTTTCATGCGCCGATACTGGTTTTCGGACAACTATAAGGAGATTGCCGGCCAGGTTGGGCTTACAGAGAAAAACGTGTCCGTCCGGCTGACACGTATCCGCGGGAAATTAAGACAGTATCTGATCGAAAGAGGGGTGTTTGTATGAATCCGAAAGCCTGGGACGACGCCATCGGCGAAATAGACAGCACGTATGTGGACGAGGCTATACGCTACCGGGGCAGGAAAAGAAGGCCCGCCTGGATCAGATGTACAGCTGCTGCGGCGTGCCTGTGCCTTATACTGTCGGGGGCGCTGCTGTACCGGGCCGAGCACCGTTATCCCCTCAGAGAGGTGACAGACATCTCAGACAGCAGCGTTTCGGAGATGGCTGAAGTACCAAGATGGGGGGATATGGAAATATATGAGCAGTACAGCGAGATAACCGTGGACGGCCTGACGTATCAGGCCGGATGGGGAGAAGTTCCTTCGGAACGGCTCGGCACGCAGTTGGCCACGGTTTCCGCAAGAGGATGGGACGAATATGCAGATTTGGCCGGGCAGGACGCCAACCGGTATTGTGACGCGGCGGTCTATGAGATGATTGGCATCTCCTCCCGGTGCGCTGTCGCCGTGAAGTATGAGGGTTCGGATATCTGCTATTGCGCCGTGAACAGCTTCTACCGTCCCGGGACGCTGGGACAGTTTATCGAGGATCTCGACCTTCAGCACACCTTGACGGTCAACTGGGCCTCATACGAGTATCACAAGCCTCTGAGCGGACCTGCAAGTATTTTGTTTGAAAACCTGGATGCCGACAGGTTCTGGGACCTGCTGCTGTCCGGAGTGTCGGCGGAAAACGAGTACGACGACCTCGATTTCGATTTGCCGGATACGATACTGGACGTGTGCGTGAGCGTTCCCATGCTCGGATATGAGAATATCAGCGTCAGCATTCGGGAGGAAGGATATATTATCACGAACATCCTGTCTACGGGCAAAATGTTTTACGTTGGGGAAGAGAACACACAGGCCTTTGTAGATTACGTCCTGAACGAATGCGACGGATACGAGATAGTATATGTGACGCAGCCCGACGATTCAGCCGTTCCGGAATAAGTCCCGGCAGCCGCTAAATGCGCCGGAAAACCGCGAGGCTGCTGCCAATGGACAACGACGAATTTACCAGGGGCTATTTCAAGCTGCTGGCAGCAAAGCTCGCACCGCTGGGGTATGAGCCGGAGGAGCTTGTAAACGCCATATGGGACGGTACGGCAGCAATGGTGAAAAACGACGGCAGCCGCACCAATGAGGAGGCTTTCTGGAACAGGTTCGTAGCCGTCATCGGCGAACGGGGGCTGCGCGACAGGCCCGTTTTCGAGGATTTTTATATGAATGATTTCCAGAAAGCCAGGACGTTCTGCGGTTTTAATGAAAAAGCCAAACAGGTTGTCGAGCTTGTCAGGAGCCGCGGCATGATCCCGGCGCTTGCGACAAACCCGATATTCCCACACTATGCTACGGAGAACCGGATACGCTGGGCCGGGATGGAGCCGGAGGATTTTGCGCTTGTCACGACTTATGAGGACAGCGTGCACTGCAAGCCGAACCCGGAATATTACAGGGATGTAACGGCAACTCTGGGCGTCGATGCGAGCGAGTGCGCCATGGTCGGCAACGACGCCGATGACGACATGGTGGCCGAAACGCTCGGCATGCGCGTGTTCCTGCTCACCGATTTCCTGATAAACCACTCCGGCAAGGACATAAGCGGATATCCGCAGGGCGGCTTTGACGAGCTGGAGAAATTCATCCTCTCGCTCTGAGTTTTGCAAGGCAAAAAGAAACAGCCTGACCGTCAGGTCAGGCTGTTTTTATTTGATTTGCAGTCACAGGACCTCTTCGACCTGCTGGGCCACAAGGCTGGCGCTGCCATATTTTTCGCGCAGTTTGGGCTTTTCGATCTTCCCGGTCGGGTTTCTTGGAACGGTGTCGAAGATGATCTCGCGCGGGCGCTTATAACGCGGCAGCTCACGGCAGAAGTCTTCGATATCCTGTACGGTAGCTTTTGCTCCGGGCTTGAGCTCGACTATCGCGCAGGCGATCTCACCAAGGCGGTGATGAGGCCTTCCGATCACTGCCACGTCTTTTATAAGGTCGCAGCCGCGCAGGAAATCCTCTATCTGCACGGGATAGATGTTTTCGCCGCCGGAGATGACGACATCCTTTTTTCGGTCGACAAGCCAGATAAAACCATCCTCGTCGACACGGGCCATATCCCCGGTGTACAGCCAGCCGTCGGAGGAAAGGCAGGCTCTGGTCGCCTCTTCGTCGTGGTAGTAGCAGGTCATGACACCCGGTCCGCGGACTGCAAGCTCACCTATCTCACCCTGGGGGAGCTCCATGTGGTTTTCATCGACGACCATGGCCTCCCAGCCGTAGCCGGGAATGCCGATAGCCCCGACCTTTTCGATGTTTTCTACTCCGAGATGCACGCAGCCCGGGCCTATCGACTCGGACAGACCGTAATTAGTGTCATACTGGTGGTTTGGAAAATGCTGTTTCCATCTCTTTATAAGGCTAGGCGGGACGGGCTGTGCGCCGATATGCATGAGTCGCCACTGGCCCAGCTCATAGTCGGACAGCTTTACCTCGCCGGAGTCGATGGCGTCGAGTATATCCTGCGCCCAGGGCACGAGTAGCCAGACGATGGTCGCTCTTTCCTGGGATACGGTTTCAAGTATCCAGCGCGGGCTGATGCCTCGCAGAAGTACGGCGCGGGAGCCGGAAACGAGAGAGCCGAGCCAGTGCATCTTTGCGCCCGTGTGGTAGAGCGGAGGCATACACAGGAAGCAGTCCCCGCGCGTCTGGCCATGGTGCTTCTGCTCGACGAGCGCGGCATGCGTCAGGCTCTGGTGGTTGTGAAGTATGGCTTTAGGGAATCCGGTCGTGCCGGATGAAAAATAGATCGCTGCGTCGTCCGTGTCATCGATCGTGACGCCCGGCTTATGCGAGGAACAGTATGAGATGAACTGGTAGTAGCTCTGCGCCCATTCGGGACAGTGTCCACCGACGTAAAAGAGCTTTTTTACGTTGGGTATCTGATCCCTGATCTCGTCGACTCGGCCGACAAACTCGCGGCCGAACATGAGCAGGGATGAGTCCGAGAGCTCCAGACAGTATTTGATTTCCTCCGCGGTGTAGCGGTAGTTCAGAGGCACAGCGGTGGCTCCGGCCTTGAGCACGCCGAAATAGATCGGCAGCCACTCCAGGCAGTTCATGAGCAAAATGGCGACCTTGTCGCCGCGGCCGACCCCGTTCGCAAGCAGCAGATGGGCAAACTGGTTTGCCTTTCTGTCGAAATCGATCCAGCTCATCTCCCTGCGATAATAGGTTCCGGAGGCGTCCGTCTCCACAAGGGCGAATTCGGCCCAGTTGTCGCTGCGCTTTTTGTCGCTGTCCGGGTTTATCTCGATAAGCGCGGTGTCTTCCGGATATTCAAGCGCATTCCTTTCAAGAAAGTCTGTGATAGGCATGTCAGATCGTTACCTCCAGTTTGTCTATGTGATTAATAAAAAAGCGCCCTTCGGTTATCCGAAGGACGCCTGAAAAACGTGTTACCACCTTGGTTCGCGGCCCGCTCACGCGAATCCGCCTCGCAGAGTTCATTCAAACCCTGTGCGCTGTAACGTGCGCATTGACGGCGCGGCTTTTCTTCCGCGCGGCTCGGGGGATGTATTCGGCCCTGACCGTCCTGCTGCCTCACAGCTTCCGGCAGCTCTCTGAAAGGACGCGGGAGAGCTTACTTCTTCTCCGTCATCACCTTTGGCTTATTGGTGGCATTATATCGGCGGAAAGCCCCTTTTGTCAAGTCTTTTTTGCCGTGTTTTTCTTTATGCGTCAAATTGTACATTTTCGGTTGGCCTATTGCAACGAACGTACAGTTTTTTGAAATACTCTTATCGGATTTGCGTGTTGCAGACCTGCCACGGATATGATATAGTAACAATATACACAGAGTATATCCGTGCGCATGAAGTGGAGGAATTCTGTCGTGTCTTTTGATAAAAAGTGCCATTGCGATGCCGACGGGATAGACTTCCGCGAAGTTGTCAATAACCTGACCGACGGCATACTTGTTACTGACGGAGAAGGCAAGATACTGTTCGTCAATCCCTCATATTGCCGGCGCCTGGACGTTGAATCAGAGGAACTCGTCGGCCGCAGCGTATTTGACGTGGCCAGGGAGGGCAAGATTTTCCGACATTCCGTCTGTGCGGACGTGATACGCTCCGGCCGCCGCATCTCCGGAGCCGGATACATGCGTACCGCACGGGGACGGCGCGTAAATGGCTACGCAGCGGCGGAACCGGTCTTTGATGAGGATGGCAATATCCGTATGGTGGTCAGCAGCATGACTGACGTTGAAGAGCTGCGCATACGGTATGAGCAGTTCCGGGGCACCGACCCCGGCGAGGATGCCATACAGATAAACGACTGCTTTACCGGGACGGAAGACAGACAGCTTGGCTCCGATCCTGCGATGGAGAAGGTCATACAGGCCGCCCGCGCTGCCGCAGCGTCGGATCTGCCCGTGCTGATAGCCGGCGAAATGGGCACCGGCAAGGAGGTACTCGCGGACTTTATCCTGGCCGAAAGCGGGGAACCGGACAGACCGTATGTGAAGGTCAACTGCCAGGCCATACCTGTCGGGCTGCTCGAGTCGGAGCTTTTCGGAAGCGTGGGACAGCCTGAGTCTTCCTGTCCTGATGACGATAAGGCCGGACTGTTTGAACTGGCTGACGGCGGGACGATACTCCTCGGCGAGATAGACAGCCTTCCTGCACAGCTCCAGCAGACGCTTGTAGAGGTGATACAGTCCGGCCGGGTTCCGCGTTCCGGGGGAGGGGAGAGCACAAGGCTCAATTTCCGGGTGTTGGCCTCTGTTGAAGACGACATACGCGAGAAGGTCGAAAGCGGTGGGTTCAGCAGGGAACTGTTTGAGATTTTCTCCGGCGGCGTGATAGATATACCGCCGCTCAGGGAGCGTAAAGGCAACATCATACCGCTCGCAAAACGTTTCTTTGAACAGTTCTGTGAGAAATACGGGCGCACACTTTCCTTTCCGGAGAACGTGTGTGAAGATCTTGAAAACTACTCCTGGCCGGAAAACGTCAGGGAGCTGAAAAATATTATAGAATACCTTGTCATATGCTCTGAAGGGGACAGCATCGAAGCGTCAGAACTTGCAGAGCTGCTGGATATCCCGGCTTACGGAAGGCCGAGCAAGGTAGGGCTGCACGAGGCCGTGGCTCAGTATGAAAAGCAGATGATAGAGGACGCGCTTATAAACTGCGGCGGGGTCCGGCGCGCTGCCGCCTACCTTAAAGTGGACCCGTCGACGATCTCCAGAAAAGCAAAAAAATACGGTATTCCGCTCAATGAGCAGCAGCCGTGACAAAAAAGCTTGTGTACCGGAGAAAAATGTTGTAAAATACCCAATTGGAGCAAAAACGGTGACAGCGGAAAAGATATTTGACAATATATATAAGATAACCGTTCCGCTTCCGCACACTCCGCTCAAAAGCCTCAATGCCTATGTGGTCCGTGGTGAGAGAAATCTTCTTATAGATACAGGATTTAACCACGCGGCATGTGAATCGGCTCTCATGCAGGGATTGAGCGAACTTGGTGCGGAACTCGAAAACACGGATATTTTCATAACCCACCTGCACTCCGACCATTCGGGCCTTGCCTGGAAGCTCCAGCATCCGGGCACGAAGGTATATATCTCCCGCAGGGATTGGCAGTACATAGACGTTGATGTGATGGAAAAGATCTGGCGGCGCAGCGACGCCGTGTATGAGCGGGAGGGGTTCCCCCGGCTGGAGATCGATGAAATGCCGCTAGGCAACGTCGCAAGGAGCCTTTCGCCGACCAGAAACTGCCGCTTTACATACATTTCGGATGATGATATCCTCGAATACGGTGGCCGAAAACTGTGCGTTGTCGGCGCGCCGGGACACTCACCGGGTCAAAAATGCCTTTATGATGAGGAGTCGGGAACGATGTTCCTCGGCGACCACATACTCTTCGATATAACCCCCACCGTCCAGATATGGGACGAGTCTGGACAGGAGCTTGAAAGCTATATGGACGCGCTGCGGCGCTTTCGCGGATTCAACATTAAGAATCCCTTGCCTGGGCATCGAGGGGTCTCGTGTTCTGTCAATGAGCGCATAGAGCAGATCCTTCACCATCACCGCCTCCGTCTGGAGGAGACGGTCTCCGTCGTCTCTGCCCGGCCTGACATGACGGCGTATGAGATCGCCTCGCACATGACCTGGCATATACGGGCTAAAAGCTGGAGAGAATTTCCCATCACGCAGAAATGGTTTGCCGTTGGCGAGATACTCGCGCATCTGCGATATCTTGAGCACCGAGGGACCATCCTCCGGTATGAAGAGGACGGCTTGGCCAGACCAGATATGTGAAAGCGGGACATTGACGTGACATTAAATTTAAAATAACAACCTGAATAAAAGGAGAAGATCAGAATGGACAGCTTCAACGCGCCAAAATACGACCTGACCGGCAAGGTGGCCATCATCACCGGTTCCACCCGTGGCATCGGAAACGCTATCGCACGCACTATGGCCCATTACGGCGCCAGCGTCGTTATCACAGGAAGAAAGCAGGAGGTGTGCGACGCGGTAGCGGCGGATATCCAGGCCGCCGGCGGAAAGGCACTCGGCGTTGCCACCGACGTTACCAGCGCAGCGGCCCGCGACAATCTTATCGCAAAGACTGTGGAGACTTTTGGCAGGGTCGATATCCTTGTCAACAACGCCGGCACTGGCGGTCAGCCCAAGAAGATGGTGGACATGGATGAGGAGTACTTCGACCACTATGTGGAGGCCGACTATAAGGCTCTGTATTTCATGAGCCAGGCGGCGGCCCGCCAGATGGCCGCGCAGGGCTGCGAGAAGGGTACCCATCCCTACCGCATAATCAATCTGTCCTCTGCCGCCGGCATCAAGAGCCCCATCGGAGACACCGTTTACGGCTCGCTCAAGGCAGCAGTCACGCATCTTTCCCGTATCATGGCAAACGAGCTTGCCCGCTACGGTATCACTGTCAATGCCGTCGCCCCCGGCTATGTCCTCACCGACATGACCAAGGACGTCATGGCAGATGAGAAGAACGTTGCAGCCGTTACCCGCATGATTTCCCTTCGCCGTTATGCTGTGCCCGAGGAGATCGCCGGAGTTATCAACTTCCTCGCCTCTCCTGCAGGCGGATACATCACCGGACAGCTTATCCCCGTAGACGGCGGTATGACCATCAACTGACGCACACCGTCGCATTTTCTTACAGAGAGATAACAGGCCCCATTATAAATATTAACAAGCATTTCTTTAGGAGGAGAAATAATGGCACAGAATTATGTAGGAACTTATGAACAGTACAAAGAGCGTATGCTCAAGATGAAGCCCAATGTATATTACAAGGGACAGAAAGTCGACCGCTCCAACGGCAAGACCGGCGCTGAGCGTGACCTGGCCGATTGGATCATCGGCGGCACTTATGTTATGAAGCAGTGCTATGACATCGCCAACGACCCCAAATTCGCCGACGTCTGCACTGCTGTTTCCAACATCCCCGGCATGGAGGGCAAGGTGATAA
>CAZSRK010000011.1:0-54706 GCA_964609305.1 uncultured Oscillospiraceae bacterium | reverse complement strand
ACCTCCCGGGGAACCGGGAGGTATTTGCTTTTTTATACTTGTCAGTGTAAAATGGAGAAAAACATTTGAATTGGAGAATCTTTTATGACTGAACGAAGATGGGTATTCAGCGAGGACAGTAAAGTCGCGCTCAATGGGTATTTTGAGGAGGACACAGCCGCATCTGAGCCGATGCCGGCGATAGTTATCCTGCCTGGCGGCGGATATATCGCCATTTCGGAGACAGAGGGGGAGCCGGTCGCGCGTTGGTTTGCGGCTAACGGGTTTCGTGCTTTTGTAATGGAGTATTCAACGGCGTACGGCGAGTTTGGAAAGACGGATGGGGAGATGAATCCTAACGTTCAGTTCCCGGGTCCGGCATACGATCTTGCCTCGGCGCTTGTCCTGATACGGGAAAATGCTGCCGAGTGGAATATTGATGAAAACCGCATAGCCCTGTGCGGCTTTTCCGCCGGCGGGCATCTTGCGGCATATTTTGCTAACAACTGGGTCGAGCTTGCCAAGGGATGCGAGGTCCCGGCGCGTATGATAAAGCCAAACGCCGTAATACTCGGCTATGCGGCTACGGATCTGACGCGGCAGGCGGGCAGTTTTATGGAAAAGCAGATGCACACGGCCATTTTTGGCACAGATTCGCCTTCGGAGGAGGAGCGCCGGGAGCTAACTCCGCGGTTTAATGTGAATGTGAACACTCCACCGACATTCCTGTGGCATGCTGCGACGGATACGTCCGTGCCCGCGATGGACTCGATGACGATGGCCGCGGCGCTGGCACAGGAGCACATCCATTATGCACTTCATATTTTTGACCGCGGCATGCACGCTGACGCGATGGCGGAGGGAATGCCTGCCCAGATTTGGCCCCAGCTCGCTGTAAGGTTTCTGAACAGGTATATGAGATAGGAGCAGCCATACGGTAATGGCACCCCGGCGAGTAAGCCGAATAATACCCATGATTGAAACGCGGAGCAGAGATTTTATAATCCCTGCTCCGTATTTTTATGGATGGAACAAAAGCCGGTCCGGGCATTCAGCCTCTTTGATTATATCGGTCGAGAGCGTTTTGCTTGTCGGCGATACAGGACTCGATATCAAGGCTCTTTATTGTTTCGATAAAAGTATCCCATTCGGCCTCATAGTCTATATTTCCGGTTATGAAATTCAGTGTATACTCCGACACATAGGTCTTGATATCACTGTATGTGGAGTTGAAATGGGCCAGCTCTTCCGCGTTCATTCTCGCCCCGGTGGGATACATGTATGCGGCGTCATAGTTTTCACCCCAAACCTCTACGGCGTCCCTCTGTTTGTCTGTAAGAATCGCCATCTGAGAGTCCACGCTTTTAATGCCAGGGGCCCCGGAGAGGCACACCATCGAGAACATCGTTGTGGAGTCGATCCCGTCGGGGTTGTTGAGAACATAATCCGTAAAATACGGCTCGTTCTTTTCATCCAGCTCATATGACTCGCCCTCTATACCCCAGCTTACCATCATACTGCCGTCCTCGGTATACCAGTAGTCCAGCCAGCGGCATAGAAGCTCGATATTTTCACAGTTTGTGCTCACGACCATGCCGGTGAGATCGAATTTTTCATTTACCGCGCTCACATGAAGGATATCGTCGGCATTCACCCGTGGCGCGGCGATCGCAAGCTCGGACACGGATTCATCCCCGGCATATGTTTCAAGCATGCCGATAATGGACTTATTACCGGACCAGACGCTGAAATCGGTGGAAGTGAGAAGTTCCGTGGGCGGGGCCTGCGTCTCTCCCGTCATAAAGTCGGTGTATATCAGGCCCTCGCTATACCACCGGCTCATCGTGGCGATATAATCCTTAAAACCATCTTCCAGCGGGCTGTAAACAACTGTCCCGTCCTTCTGGATAAAGTAATCGCCTATGGTTCCGCCGTCGTAAGAGGATACGCCATAGGCGCTTGCAACGGCATTGCATGCTGTGGAGCCAAGGCTTCCCAGCCACATCTGGCTGCCGTATTCCGTTTTCATCGCGGTGAGCATTTCATAAAACTCGTCGATGGTAACGGGCGCGCTGAGTTCCAGCTCGTCCAGCCAGTCCTCCCGGGTGATCAGACCATAGGATATAATTGCGTCTTCGCTTATAAAGTATGCCGCAGGCAGCGCACCGCTGTCTGTCATGAGATCCTTGAACATATCCGTGCTTTCAAGCTGGTAATAGTAATTCGGCAGAAACTGCGAATACTGTGCCAGATCGACAATAATCTCTTCTTCAACCGCGTTTTCCATGCCCTGGGTATAGTATCTGCCAAAGTTAAATACTATGTCTGGCAGCGCGCCGCTGTTAATATAGATATTCAGCGTATCCGCAAATGTGAGTAAGGAGGCATCTTCAATTTCCAGATGGATATTAGTAAGCTCCTCCATTTTTTTTATAACGCTGTTATCCTCCAAAGATGCCATGTATGTGCTCAGCAGGGGAAAAAAGGGGTACAGCATAGTAAATGTTTCCGTTTCCTCCACCAGAGGAAGGGAAACAGCCAGGGGGTCTTCAGCAGGGGACTGGTCATTCCCAACATCCGTATCTTCCGTATCCTGAGAAGGTTCGGCCGTTTCAGCAGAAGCCATATCAGCACTGTTAACCTCACCGGTATTATCGCATCCTGTAAACAGGGATAAAATAAATAAAACGGACATAAGCAGGGACAAAATTTTTTTCATATATATTTCCTCCTTTCTTGTTTGCGTGATATGCTGCAAAAACGGTGTAGAACTATCTTCCGCTGTTGAGTTTGGCCGATGCCGCCTCCTGAATTCAGAATAACATATTAATTTGTAGCCCAAGGCGCGAAAAGCACAAAGTTCTTTGCACAGTTTGCACAGTTGGCAAGGCCGCAATCAAGTCATATGAGCGCTGCCGCTCTTGAAATTCCGACAGTAAATGATAAAATATCAGTAAGCGGTATTGTCGAGGTGATAAAATATGACGCCTGAGCTTCTTGAACATTTTTTGGTGGTTGCCAAGTATCTGAATATTTCCCGTGCTGCCGAGTCGCTGTATCTAAATCATTCGTCTCTCGGAAGACAGATGTCCCGGCTGGAGGACTATTATGGAACGCCGCTGTTTATCCGCAATAACCGATCGGTGGTGCTGACCCCTGCCGGCAAGGTGCTGGCTGCCGACGCGCCGGCCCTTTTGAAAAGCATCAATGAGGTCAGAAGCCGTGTCCGCCGGGCCAATATGCTGGATGAAAAGAGCCTGACCATCGCGATGATGGACGCGCCCAATCCGGCGATTTATACCATCTGCCGGGAATTCAGGCACAGGAATCCGGATATATCGCTCACTACACGCAATCTTGCGCCCGGCGGCGAGATCGTGCAATATGTGGATCTCGGTATTGCTGATCTGGGCCTGGAATCGAGTACAAAGGTGGAGGAGTACTCTGGGATGTTCGAATCCGTTGATATGGGTGAGCTTCGCTATTGTGTTATGGTGCGCCCCAATCACCGGCTTGCAAAGCGGGGAGCTGTCACCGTCGAGGATCTGCTTGGCGAGCGGGTGGTCGTGATGGAGAGCGAACCTCCTGAAAAGTTTTTCAAGGCGTTCGGCGACGAGGACGAAAAGCTCAAGCAGCTTCTTGACTCCCCATATGCGGCCATCTCATGGCAAGATATGGTTTTGCAGGTGGAAGCGGGGATAGGCATAGCGATTCTTCCCAAAGTTATGGCAAAAAACTATGTAACTGACAGTGTGATACTTGACCTTGAGGGGCAGAACGCCAGCTCCCGGCTCGTCCTGTTCTGGAAGCGGGAGAACGAAAACCCGATGATCAAGAAATTTGTGGATTTCGCGATAGAATTTCCTCGATAGCGGACCTCAGCTCGGTGGACGCCGTGAGGTCCGCTGATTTTTTTAGCATTCCGGAGAGAGCTCGATGTTGCCAATATAGGTACCGGGCCGAATGTCAGTAAGGGCGCCATTGACCCTAAATGCAAGGGTGCCTTCCGCAGCGGATATACGGGCGCCGTCCTCAATGACCAGTTTGGTAAGGTATGAGGTACCGGTTACAGTCCAGATGCTGTTTCCGTCCAGAATGACGATCATGCCGTTATTGACCGCTTGGGCCGCCGTCTGCGTGATATTGGACAGCTCCTCGCAGTTGTCTATGCTGATGAGCGTAACACCGTCGGCATACGCCTGGACGGCTGAGCTGATAACTCCTGTGATGTTGCAGTTTGAAAAGTGAAGCTGGGCGTTTTTAGGGCCCTGAAGATCCTGACCGGTTCCGCGCTTGACGGGTTGGGGGGGCGCATCCGGATCCGGAGGCGGCAGTACGCTGAAGTCGGCGGCGGGCATGTCCGGGGTTTCCCCTTTATCCCCGCGGGTCTGAACATGCAGGTTGGTGGTCGAATTATAGAAATCGCCCGATATATCCATGTTGGAGAAGGCTGCAAATACGTCTTCGTCAGGGTCTGCGACCGTCAGATCCCGGCCTTCGATATAAACATCCGTCTCGCCGACGGCCGGCTTGAAATTGATAATGCCAATGCCCACGTCGTCGTTGTCCATAAGCTGGAGCACGGTGCCGTTTCCGGGCTGCAGGATCGCGCTGTCGCAGCTTATCGTTGTCTGCGCTCCTTTGACGACAAAGGTTGAACGGCCGGTCTTGACAACGCTGCCCTGATCTATCCTGAAGCCGCCGTGATGATTGCGGAATATAAGGCCGGCGTTGAGCGTTGCGTTTATCCTTGAGCCGCCTGTGATGACTCCGCGGGCAAGCGGTTCACAGACAATAATGGCGTATCCCTGAACATTCACCTGACAGTTATCGAAAGTATCTGTGCAATTGCCGATGGACATGAGGCCATATCCCCTTGCTATCTCTCCCGAGAGATCACAGCGCGAGTCCTTTACGTATACGCTGCAGTTTTGCGTCGTCTCCGTGGAGAAGATACCCCACCCGTCAGAGTGAATGTCGCAGTTTTCATAGTAGGATCGGGCGCGGTCCGACTGTTGCAGAGCCCGGTTCGTGCCGCGTATGCCCATCATCCAGCAGCGGGAGCGCAGGCCCCGCCGGCCGCTGTCGACAGATATGCGCGAGTTTTTAACCGTAAGCACACAGTCGTCGCCGATATATGTGACGGCCCGCAGGGTCGCTTCCCTGGCCGTGATAGTGACATTGTCCAGCGTGATGTGAGAGTTACCAAGGCCCATTATTGCCGCGCCGACGCCATAATTGTCATTGCATCCGGACCCTGTAAGGTCAAAGGTGCTGTCTGATATAACAAAATCGCTGTTGCTGAGTATTATACCGTTAAAGCTGTCCTCCCGGGTGGTGAAAGAGATCCCGGAGGCTCCCGTTGCCGAGACATTTCCTCCGCTGAGCAATGCAGGGACACAGGCTTCTGTCACGACTTTGCCGTCTCTGATGTAATATGCACAGCGAATCGGCAAATCCTTACCAAAGAGGAACGGGTCGCCTTCACCGGGAATAACGTACATGTCGGCCACGGTCAGCACGATATCCCCTGAATAGTGCCCGGGCTCAATCGCTGTACCGACTCCATTGACCGTCATTGTAATGCCCTTGCCGCCGGGAGCGCGGATATTGGCGCCCTGGGCGATCGTGAGCTCACTCAGCCTGGTAACAGCATCCTCCGGAACCCAGGCACCTTCAGTTATAATTTTTGCAGGAGCTTTATTGTCCATGATATCCCTCCCTGTGTTAACTGACTTTTGTGTCGTCATATAAGACCGGGGAAATAACGATATTGCCGAAGTATTCTCCGCTTACGGCGGATTTCGCCTCACCGTCCACGGTTATGACGAGACTCATCCCGTCAGGGGCTTTCAGCATAGCGCCCGGTTCTATGCTTAGGCTTGTCAGATAGGAGGTCCCAGTTACGGTCCATATACTGCCGCCGCTGAGTTTTACAATTACGCCGTTGTTGACCGCGGGAGCGGCAACCTGTTTTATATTGGACAGTTCCTCGCGGTTGTCGGGATCTATTACCTCAATACCGTCTGCGTACCATGCCGTTGCGGCGCTGATAACGCCTGTCACGCGCGCGTTGTTGAAGCTTACTTCAAGGTTGTGTGCGCCCTGAAGGTCCAGACCCGTGCCGCGCACGGCCGGGGCATCGGGATCGGGCTTCGGCATGAGGTCGAAATCGGGTACCGGCATACCCGGGCACTGTCCCGGGTCACCTCTGGTCTGGATAAACAGGTTCGTTGTAGAGTTGAATATATCTCCGATTACTTCCATGTTTGAGAAACTTGCAAACACATCGGTATCCGGATCTGCCGTCGTCAGGTTCCTGCCCGGCGAATAGGTGTCCTTTTCACCGTTTGAGGGTTTGAAGTTTACGATCTGCATGCCGGGTTCGTCGTTGTCCATAAGCTGAAGAATGACACCGTTACCGGGGTTGAGTACGGCGTTATCACACTCGATTGTGGTCTGCGACCCCTTCACAACGAAGCTGGAGCTGCCGCTGGAGAGGGTGCTGCCTCCATTTACTGTCATGCGGCCGTTGTGATTGCGGAAAATTATGGCCCCATACACCGAGGCATTGACCTGTGAAGCGCCGGTGATGACGCCGCGGGAGTTGGGGTTGCATATCAGGAAGCCGTACCCCTGGATATCCGCTTTGCAGTTATCAAGCGTGTCGACGCATTTGTTTATGGACATCATGCCGTAACCGCGGGTGTCATCCCCGCTGAGATCTATTACGCTGTCTTTGACATAGACGCTGCAATCCGTGGCAGCCTCAACGGAAAAAACACCCCAGCCGTTGCTGTGGATACGGCAGTTTTCGTACACGGAGCGGGCCCTGTCGCACTGCTGCGTGGGCCTGTTTGTACCGCGCAGGCCGAGCATCCATGCGGGGGACATGCGGTCGGTTTTGCCGCTCTCGACGTCTATGCGGCTGTTTCGGACAGTGAGTGTGCAGTCGTCTGCCATATATGTCAGCGCGCGAGTTACGGCGCCCCTTCCAATAAGCTCAACATTATCGAGCGTGATATTTGATTTTCCAAGGCCAATTACTGCGGCTCCGACGCCGTAGTTGTCGTTTGCGCCCTCGCCCGTAAACTCGAACACGGAGTCTTTGATGGTATAATCGCTGTTTTCGATTATAAGGCCCGTAAAATCGTCTTCGACGACGGTCATGCTGATGTTTTCCGCGCCGACGGCGTCAAAGCGTCCGCCCGAGACGGCCGGGAGCACGCAGGCGTCCGGGATCAGGCAGCTATCCTTTATGTACGCGGCGGCGGTTATCGGCAGATCCTTTCCGTGCAGAAACGGATCGGTCTTTCCGGGCACTACATATGGGCTGGAAACAGAAAGTATCACATCGCCCTCATAGCGTCCGGGATTGATGGCAGTCACAGTGCCGTTTACTGTCATCGTCAGGCTCTTTCCCTCTGGCGCGGTAATGGACGCGCCCTCGGCTATTACGAGCGAGGAAAGGTTAAGCGTTTGTCCAACCGTCCAGGTTCCCCGGCTTATTGTTTTGGTGTTGCTCAATTTTTGTAACGCCTCCTTCATAAGCTTTTTCTCAATTCTAACACCGCGGGGCCGGACTTTGCTTGCAACAAGCGCCAGACGTTTTGCACAGATCGCGCAAAAAAGAGCTTTACAGAAAAAGACAAATGGGGCTATACTCTATACATGGCAAAACTAAAAACAACAGAAAGGGGAACCGACAGGTGTATAACGATCTTACGACAGACGAGAAGGCCCAGCGAGCTCTTGATTACGTGGAGATACAGAACGTATGGGCAGGGCATGCCTACTGTTACCGTGCGCAGGAGCAGAGGTACGAGCTGGATACCTTCTGGGCAAAGGAGCATGAGGACATCATGTATGCCCACGAGAGCACGGCATATGTCGGGCGCGAGACGGTGTATCGCTATTACGCGACATCCAACGAGTTGATGAACGAGGAAAAACTGAAAATGATGAGCGAGCTTTTCCCCGACGAAGTGGAGAACGTAAAAAGTAATCTTGGCATCGGCGAGCTTGTTATACGCTGCCTTACCTCTCCATACATAGAGATTGCCCGGGACGGCAAAACGGCCAAGGGGATCTGGTATACTATCGGGCTTTCCTCCGAGGTCGACAGGAAAGGAGAGCCCGTGCCATTCCTTCAGGTCGGAAGGGAGGCAGTGGATTTTGTCAGGGAGTCAGACGGCTGGAAAATATGGCATTTCCGCACCGCAAGCGACTTTGACTATCTGCTGCCGGCCGAGGTGCTCACAAGTAAACTCTTTGACGGGCTGGCGAGCAGGACGTTTACCGGCACTTTTCCGGAGGCAAACCGCAAAATATATCCCTTTGCGCAGGAGGCCTATTCCCCCAAAAAGCCGGCAAAGTTCTCCCCGCCGCTTCCGCAGCCGTATGATACCTGGGACGACTCGCTCTCATACGCAAGGCCTGCGGACGAAGAATAAAAACATATACTACCGAAAGGACTGATGCGAGCATGTATAACAAATACCCGACGCTGACGGCACCGATGAAGATTGGTTCCTGCGTTCTCAAAAACCGAATGTACGCCTCGCCGTCGATGCCCGATCTTGGGCAGGGCTCTGAGCCATACACGACGAGCGCGATGATACAGCAGTATGCCAAAAAGGCGCAGAACGGAGCCGCAATAGTCACTGTCACCGGTTTTTTGCCGCACAGGGTACCCGCTGACGAGACTGAGCGCTTTCCGCATTTTGACCCCTATGACCTGGGCACACAGAATTACCTCAGCCAGCTCAGCGAGGCGATACACATGTATGGTTCGCTGGCCTCGGCAATGCCGGGCTGCGGCACCATGCCCGGCTACGATGTGGTTGGCGGAATAGAGGGCTTCTCGGTCGAGGGAGATAACTCCGGAACTGATGGACAAGATGGCAAGCGACTATGCCGAGCAGGCATACATATTCAAGGACTGTGGATTTGACATGGTGTTTCTGCACACGGCGTATAGGTTCCATCTGCCCTCGCGCTTCCTCTCCCCGCTGACAAACAAGCGTACGGACGAGTATGGAGGGGACATCGCCAACCGGGTTAAGTTTATATTCATGATCTGCGACCGTATCAAAGAGCGCTGCGGAAAGGACTTTCTTATCGAGACGAGCATAAGCGTCTTTGAGCCGGAAGGCGGTAATACGCTCGAGGATATAATCGAGTTTTCAAAGTTGGCCGAAGGTCATATCGATATCATACAGGTGCGCGCCGGTGAGATCGATCCAAGCCATGTGATAGGCTTCGAGCCGGAGCACACGCCCTATTTCTACTGCGCTCAGGCCATAAAAAAAGGCGGCACAAAGGTGAAGATAGCCGCGATAAACGGATTTCATGACCCGGATGAGGCGGAGGCCGCGCTTGCCGAGGGCAAGGCCGACCTGATTGCAATGGCCAGAAGCTGGATATGCGATCCCGAATACGGCAAGAAGATATATGAGGGCCGAAGCGAGGACATCGTTCCCTGTCTGCGCTGCAACAAGTGCCATATCAGCAGCTGGAAGGACCCGTATGTCAGTGTGTGTACCGTAAATCCCCGCTGGGGCATCGACGACAAGATGGACATGCTCATTCCGCCAGCGGGGCCGGCAAAGAAAGTTGCGGTCATCGGCGGAGGCCCGGCGGGCATGGAGGCGGCGCTGACCGCCGCACAGCGGGGGCATTCGGTCACGCTGTATGAAAAAAGCGACAGGCTCGGTGGACTTATGAACCACGCGCAGAACGTCGATTTCAAGTGGACAATGAAGGATTTGCGGGACTATTTTGTCCGCCAGCTATCCAAAGCGCCGGTTGAGGTGCGGCTGAACACCGAGGCGACCCCGGAACTTGTCAAAGAAGGCTGTTACGACGAGGTGATCGTGGCTGTCGGAGGGGAGCCGGTGTGCCCGCCGATACCGGGTCTTGCCGACAGCGGCCATGTCTATGCAATAGACGCCTTCTATAAGCCGGAGACGCTCGGTAAGCGCGTCGTCATCATTGGCGGCGGGGAGATAGGCGTCGAGTGCGGCATATACCTTGCCCGCTGCGGGCATGAGGTGACGGTTATCGAAATGCTCGACAGGCTTGCGGCGGATGCGACCCCGGTGCATTATCGGGCAATGTTCCGCAAGGTCTGGCAGGAGCAGGAGGGCTTCAGCTCCGTGGTGAATGCCACGTGCAGCGCAGTCACTCCAAACAGCGTCATATACAGGCTTCCAGACGGAACAGAGCATAGCCTGGAGGCCGACAGCATAGTCGTGGCCGCAGGTATGCGCTCCAGGACGGACGAGGCGCTGTCATTCTTCGGCGCCGGCGGCCGTACCGCCATGGTCGGCGACTGCAAAAAGGTTGCAAATATACAAAAGGGCCTGCGCGCGGCCTATGTCGCTGCGTCCTTCTAAGCAGGTCAAAACCGAAAACCGGCCCGCGGCATTGTGCCGCGAGCCGGTTTGTTATTTTATATGAGGCAGTTTGTATTATTATAGGAACAGCGATACTGCGCAGTAGACAAGCAGCAGCGCCATGACTAGGTTCACCGCCTTTGTATGCCTTGCAAAAAAGCGGCAGAACACAGTGCCGAATAATGCCCAGATAAAGGTGCCGGATGCACCTATAACGGTCAGTACGAGCGTAAACCCGATAAGTGCTGCGGCTGAATCATACGACGGAAGTATGTAAAGCGACATGGCAGTGATTGCGTAGATATAGATTTTGGGATTGACAAACTGCAGCAGCATCCCTGACAGGAAGCTTGCCTCTCTGCTGCTTTCGACTTCGAGGTCAGAGGAACTTTTCCAGACCTTCCATGCCAGATAAAGCATATACGCGCATCCAAAGATCTGCATAAAGATTTCCACTCTGGGAAGCAGGGAGTGCAGGGCGGTGCTGAAAATTGTGCACACGCTCATGACGATAAGAAACCCCGCGGTAACGCCGAAATTAAAGCGAATACTGCGCCGTATACCCAGCCTCGCCGCGTAGCTCATGGAAAGCAGGTTGTTCGGCCCCGGGGTATAGGCCGTGACAAAGCAGTATATCAGAAAATCGGATATGGGAAACAACTTTTTCTCCTCCTCTTTGGATATCCCTCTTTACAATTAGAGTGTTATATTTTATAATATACTAAAACGTGCTTTATACTGCACTAGGAACGATATAATAATATATTATGTGCGATATATTGTCAAGAGGGAAGAGGGGATTTTTTTGGATGCGATGAATACAATCGTTGCTAAGAATATCAAACGCCTGCGCGAGGAAAACAGGCTCAGTATGGACGAGCTTGCCAGGCTCAGCGGGGTCAGTAAAAGCATGCTGGCACAGATAGAGCGCGGGGACGGAAACCCCACCATTTCTACCCTGTGGAAAATATCCAACGGGATGAAGGTCCCGTTTGACGCATTGACAGTCCGGCCCAAGTCATCCTATGAGATCGTAAAAATGTCTGAAATACAGCCGCTTCTGGAAGACGGCGGCAGGGTCAGGAACTATTCTGTTTTTCCAGACGACGAAAACCGCAGATTCGCCGTATATTATCTTGAACTTGACCCGGACAGCTATATGCGCTCGGAGCCGCACCTGCGTGGGACGACAGAGTTTATAACCGTGTTCAACGGCGTACTTGAGATAGAGGCGGGCGATAAAAGTTTTACCGTCGCAAAAGGAGAGAGTATACGGTTCAGGGGTGACACAGTCCATTCATACAGGAATGCCGGAAATGAAATAACCACCTTGCATATGATCTTGTATAACCCGTAAATGAGAACAGGAGCAGTACCCAGGTGAGGGACTGCTCCTGTTCTCATTTTGCATATATCAAAATGGTTTAACGTCCTACCTGTGTCTGCCGGCTGGCCGTCAGATGCTCTGTCAAACGAGCTGTCCGGGCAGCCTCAGCTTGACCTTGGATGGAAA
This sequence comes from uncultured Oscillospiraceae bacterium, assembly GCA_964609305.1. Taxonomy (GTDB): domain Bacteria; phylum Bacillota; class Clostridia; order Oscillospirales; family Oscillospiraceae; genus CAKSXP01. The sequence goes on along the minus strand of CAZSRK010000011.1, from coordinate 42,817 downwards.
ACCCCTGTCAAACTGCTCCGCCGCCTCATCGTCTGCGAAATATCCCTCCGGAGTATAGTATACGCCGGTGACGCCGGACAGAAAGCCCTCCTTCAGCTCCCGGAGCAGGAAATGCGGCGCATCGAGACCTTCCGGCACACCGTGACAGCGGATGCCGCGGGAACCGGCAGTGACAAAGCCTGATTTGTCATAAAAGCCGATGTTGCCCTCTATACACAGCGCGCCTGCACCAAGCTCCAGGGCCTTTTCCATTGAGCGGTCGAGCAGATATTTGCCGTAACCCTGCCGCTGAAAATCGGGATGGATGCTCATAGGGCCGAAGGTCATGACTGGCAGCCGCGCGCCGTCGCCAGTCTCTATATGCGCGAGCACATACATGATGTGGCCGATGAGCAGCCCGTTTTTCTCCATGAGCAGATCCAGCTCAGGCACAAAGTCGGGATCGCCCCGGAAACGGTGCAGCAAATAGTGTTCATTGCAGCCGGGACGGTATACGTTCCAGAAAGCCTCGCGGACGAGGTTTTCAACGGCAGCATAGTCGTCCGGCTCCTCGCGGCGGATGATTATATCGTTTTGCTCCATAATTCTTGTCTCCACAATAAAAATCCAGGGTCAGAGATGTATGTATGTCCGGCAAGCCGTATGATAACATCCACATGTCAGTATGGCAAGTAAAAATTAAAATATTGCAGACGGATTTACTGTTTTCGTGGTATAATGACCGCAAAGCGGATATTTTACCTTAATTTCAAGCCGTTTTTCTCCCCGGCTGGGCCGGGAATCGACAAACATGGCACATTATACCATTTCGCTGCGCTTCATGGAATATTACTGGCAATAGTCCCGTGAAGCGGCGTGGCCGCGAAACAGACAGGTGAGTGAGTATGGCGTCAAGCAGGGAATTTGTAGAATATGTGACCGGGCAGCTGTGTGATGCTGGACGCATCCGGGCAAAGCGCATGTTTGGTGAGTACGGACTTTACTGCAATGAGGTTTTTTTTGCGGTGATCTGCGACAACCAGCTTTTTATAAAGCCGACGCCTCAGGCTGAGAAGGCGTTTCCGCAACTGACTAAGTCTCCGCCGTATGAGGGAGCGAAGGATTACATACTGGCGCAGGATGTGGATGATCGAGAGCTTATCACCGAACTTGCGCGTCTTACCTGTGAAGCACTGAAGGAGCAGATGTCTGAGAAGAGGAGGAGATGAAGGGTGCCGTTTGACTACAAAAAGGAGTATAAGGAGTTTTATCTACCACCTAAAACGCCGCATATAATCGAGATACCGACCATGAATTTTCTTGCCGTGCGGGGCAGCGGCGACCCGAATGAGGAGGACGGGGAGTACAAAAAGTCTATCGGGTTGCTGTATGCCGTTGCCTTCACGATCAAGATGAGCAAGCTGGGCAGCCACAGGCTGGAGGGGTACTTCGACTATGTGGTGCCGCCACTGGAGGGACTCTGGTGGATGGAGGGATCGCAGACAATAGACTATTCACGGAAAGAGGATTTTCAGTGGATCTCCCTTATCCGTTTGCCGGAGTTTGTAACGCGGGAGGCTTTTGACTGGGCAGTTTCACAGGCAGAAACAAAAAAGAAAATAGACTGTTCCGCCGTTGAATTTCGCAGCTATACGGATGGGCTGTGTGTGCAGTGCATGCATATTGGACCCTACGATGACGAGCCGGAGACCATACGGGCGATGCAGGAGTATGCCCGGTCGCAGGGATATGTTCCGGATAACGGTGAAAACCGCCGCCATCATGAGATATATCTCAGTGATGCGCGGCGGTGCCGGCCGGAAAAACTGAAAACGGTGATCCGTCAGCCGGTGAGACCGGCAGAGTTTTGAAGCGTGTGTTCCAAAACGCGGCTTTCCCTGTACGCGCCTGTATACGGCGCCGGAGTGTGTTCATGGTATGAATCAAATGATATCGGAGGAAAAACAAATGAACTGCATTTTGCGCCGCTGGAAAGCGGAGGACGCCCCGGAGCTTGCGGCTGTCGTGAATAATGCGAAGATAATGGCAAATCTGCGTGACGGGCTGCCGTATCCATATACCGTGCGTGACGCTGAGGAATTCATCTCAGCCATGCTTGCATCCGACCCTGACGCGACATTTGCATTTGCCATAACTGTGCAGGACAGGGTCGTGGGCAGTATCAGTGCGTTCCGAAAGGACAACATACACTTTCGTACGGCTGAATTGGGCTATTACATTGCTGAGGACTATTGGGGAAAGGGCGTCGCCACCAGTGCTGTGACGCAATTGTGCGACTATCTGTTTGAGAATACGGACATCCTGCGCGTGTTTGCAGAGCCGTTTTCGTATAATGCCGCGTCCTGTCGCGTGCTTGAGAAAGCAGGTTTTCTGTGTGAGGGCATCATGAGGAAAAATGCGGTCAAAAACGGCGTCGTGCAGGATATGAAGCTGTACGCCAGGGTCAGGGAATAAGGGAACTAAAAATGGAAATCAGAAATCTGCGCATGGGCGATGATCTACTATCGGTGAGCCGGGTATATGCCGAGAGCTGGAAATCCGCCTATCATGGGCTATTGCCTCAGGATTATCTGGACAACCTGTCCATAGGACGATGGGTAACTAATCTGAAACAGCCAGGGCGCAATTCGCTGATTTTGCTTGATGATGTCAAGATCGTCGGGGCTGCAAGCTACTGCTCCTCCCGTGTACCTGAACTGGCAGGATGGGGAGAGATAATCTCCATCTATTTGCTCCCAGATTATTGGGGGAAGGGCTATGGCAGAAAACTTTTTTCTGCTGCAGTGAAGGGCTTAGAGTCCATGGGATATTGGAATATATTTTTGTGGGTGTTGGAGAGCAACTGGCGTGCCAGAAGCTTTTATGAGCGTATGGGATTTCAATCCCATGAAATTTTTGTGGAAGACACTATTGGCGGGATGGTAGTGCGGGAAGTGCAGTATCGTCGGGAGTCCAGAGCAGAAAATGCGGACGATGTGCTCAGATGAAAATATCCACAGCAAAAAACGCTTTCTCATCTGCGTTATCTAGGACCCAATAGCCGCCGTATACGGCGCACGGGCAACCTATTTGACTTAGTGCAAAATATACCTGACAGGCGCATTGCAAGGCAGCCGCTAGGCTGCCTTGCAATGCGCCTGTTTTACTGTGACGGAAGCTGTGTTTTCACGATTTGAGCCTATAAGTCCCGCCGGGACCGGCGATTATGATATCATCTGACTCCATTTGTTTGAGAAGCTGCTTTGCCCGAGCCTCATTTACACCCAGGAGCTCGGCAATTTCGGAGCTCTTGGCCGAGATGTTGTCTGTAAGATAATCGACGACTGCGGCTTTACGTATGGGTGCCTCCGTTACAAACTCCCTATCCCCGGAAGCGGTTGTTGTACCGCCGCCGTTGCACATTTTCAGTGTAAGGGTGATGCGCTCCGGCTCAAAGCTCTCCGCGATCATGGGAGCGGTCCAGCCCTGCCTGCGCCAGACGGAGTATATGTTGGGGATACCGCTTCCGGTGTGATTTCCGACTCTGATTATATTGAACAGCCTGAACAGAGCCTCGTTGCGAGGGTCGGATATCCCGCCGCTTTTTGCGGTGTCAAGCCCGATGCGGAAAACTCCCGGGTTGGAGATTGTTATCATATCCATGCGCTTGACTACGGACAGGCCGCGCTTGCCATAATAGTCGGCGTTGATAAGGCTGTTTGCCAGTGCCTCGCGAAGAGCGTCGTGGACTGCGCCGCCGATATTCCCGACCATCCTTGCGCTGACCTGAAAATAGAAGTCATAGAGGTTCCCGCTCCAGTTCCCGGAGGCAGAGTCCAGCCTGTATGTCAGCCCACCGGAGGTGTCCATACGCTCCTGATAATCAAGGCGAAAATCGGGAAATTCCCTTATTATCCATGCGAGGCGGCCAAACATCAAAAGCCCTGCCGCCGTCGGGTGCATAAGTCCATTCTCGTCACGCCCGGCCGCGCCGAGCTGACAGAGAAAATCACGGTCATCCAATGCCTCGCCGGCGTATCCTGGGCACAGGCTCCTGACCTGTGCGCGATAGCGACGAACGCTGTCACGGTCAAAAATTTCCGAACCCATGTCTGTAAGCAGTCTCATGTCCAGAGTCTGCACGGCAGCATCGCGCAGCATGCTCTCGACTTCCTCCCGTGTGCATCTGTAATCACCCTCGCCGTTACGGCGATATGAGCCGGACAATGGATTGCCGTCTATGTAAACGGGTTTGTCGAAACGCTGCGCCCGGGGCACCGTGATCACGATGATACGGCTGCCGTCCACGTTTTGTATCTCGACATGCTCTTTTGCGAGTATGTTGACACTTGCGCGTGCTGGATTGTTGACCAGGGCCCAGAACTCACTTACCAGCCGCTCCGATTCGGGCAGATCTATCGCGTGCAGAGATTTGTCCCTGTACTCCTCCACACCCAGAAGTATGATACCGCCGAGCGTGTTGGCAAAGGCGGAATAAGTCTCCCACATGCTCAGAGGAAGACCGCCGAGCGACCTCTTGGCCTCTATGCGGTTGTTTTCTCTGTAATGCTCAAGATTGGAGAAATCTATCATATCCAGCCTCCTTTACCTTTTTGCCGCCGCAGCTCCTGATGCATCCATATGGCGCGCATGGTCCTAGTATGCCCGCTTTCCAGCATGTCCCGTCGACTTTACAGAACTACCCTATCATGAAATGTCTTCGCGGTCAATCCAAACACTGCTTTTAAGACTGTACAGATAATTATTTCTACATCTTATAACCCGAAGGCGCGGTGCAATAAACGGAATAGTTAGGCACCTTGCAAATATAATAGTTTTGGCGTATAATGGCATCTGACATATCAATGATCCGGAAGAGGGCGAGTAAATGACTACAAGGGACAATCTTGGTCTGCTGCGACTGCTGTGCCAATGTGCCCACAGGCTAAGCGCCTCTGAAAAATACCGCGGTCAGGGGCGCATCCTAAATTTGCTCAGGGACCGCGGAACACTGACACAGCGGGAACTCATTGAGCTTACTGGCCGGCGCTCGGCCACTGTCAGTGAACAGCTTGAGAAGATGGAGCGCGCGGGTTATCTTATCCGGCGCAGGAACAGCCGGGACCGGCGCAATGTCGATGTGACGCTCACACCGGCGGGCCATGCTGCGGCGCTGGATGCCCGCGCAGAACAGGAACGCAGGGCAAAGGTCTTTGACAGCTTCACGCCGGAGGAGCGGGAGAGCCTTGCAATACAGCTTGAAAGACTGCTGGAGCTTTGCGGTACTCTGACGGAGACGGAAGGAGGGATACGGCAGTGAAGCTCATCCTTCAATATATCCGCCGGCATATCGGACTTTTCCTGACGGCCATATTCTTCCTGACAGTCGAATCCATAGCCGATCTTCTCCAGCCGGCTATGATGGAGAGGGTAGTCGATAACGGAGTAAAATCCGCCGATGCAGGCAGCATCCTCAGATACGGCGCCATAATGGTCGGCATCGCTGCTGTGGGAGCTGTGGGCGCGGTCATGCGCAACATATATGCAAGCCGCACTTCCCAGACCATAAGTCGGGAGCTGCGCTCTGACCTGTACAGGAAGGTACAGTCGCTGTCGCTGGAGAACATTGACTCACTACAACCGGCTGCAATAATAACGCGCATAACCAACGACGTGACACAGGTGCAGGAGTTTGTAAACGGCAGCATGCGCATCATGGTCAAGGCCCCCATAACCTGTGTGGGTGCGATGGTGCTGCTGGCGATACAGACCCCGTGGCAGATACCAGTGATGGCGGTGATAGTGCTCGTTTCCGGTGCGCTTATAATAGCAAACATCCGCCTGGGATATCCACGCTTTGGGATCATGCAGCAAAAGCTTGACTGGCTAAATAAGGTCAGCCGGGAGTTCCTGTCCTCGGTGAGGGTCGTCAAGGCGTTTCAGGCAGAGGAAGAGGAAAAGAAGAAATTCAACGATGCCTCGCTTGAGCTGGCAAATGCCAGCGCCTCCGCCATGCAGGTCATGGCCGTTTTCTCACCTCTTATCAACCTGGTCGTGAATCTCGGCATAGTATTGCTTCTCTGGCTGTCACAAAGCAGGAGCTCCATGATAGGTCATCTCATGGCCTCGGTAAATTATATGACGCAGATACTGTTCTCGCTTGGCATGGTATCCAATATCCTCAACACCGCTGCGCGCGCCGCGGCGTCTGCCCGGCGTATAGACGAGGTGCTCAGGGAGGTACCGACCCAGATGGTGCCGGAGGATGCCTCTTGTCCGGACTGGAAGGGCGAGGTGGATTTTTCCGACGTGTCCTTTGCCTATGCCGGCGCCGCCCGCGATGCTCTCAGCCATGTCAGTTTTCACGCGTCCCCGGGCGAGATAATCGGTGTCATCGGGCCGACCGGTTCGGGGAAGAGTACGCTTGTAAACCTCATCCCCCGATTTTACGATGCAACGGGAGGAATCGTATCCGTAGACGGGCAGGACGTTACGCTTGTGGATGTTAAGGCCCTTCGCGGCGCGGTTGCGGTGGTGCCGCAGAAGGCCCTGCTTTTTACCGGGAGCATACTGGAAAATCTGCGCTGGGGCAACGATGGAGCAAGCCTTGAAGAGGTCGAGAGCGCCGCCCGCATCGCCTGCGCCCATGATTTTGTCATCGGTACGCGCGACGGCTATGACACGGTGCTCGGACAGGGAGGTGTGAACCTCTCCGGCGGGCAAAAGCAGCGCCTGGCGCTGGCTCGTGCCCTGGTACGTCGCCCCCGCGTGCTGATACTCGACGACTGCACCAGTGCGCTGGATGCCGAGACTGAGGCCCGGGTACTCTCGGGCGTGAGGCAGATGGAAAACGTGACCGTGTTGCTCATCAGTCAGCGTATCGCCGCTGTGCGCCGCGCGGACAGGGTGCTATGCCTTGAGGACGGCTGTGTCCATGGCTTTGGCACGCATGAGGAGATTATGGCCGGCTGCCCAACATACCAGGCCATATATGCCTCTCAGATAGGAGGTGAGGACTGTGGCTGACAAAGGATTTACCCCGCCGCCGACCGGGATCGGCGGAAATGCCGGCGGCCGCGGTCTCTCCCGCGGGCGTCCTGTTGAAAAACCCAAGGACCTTCAGGGAACGCTCGTGCGGCTGTGGAAACTGACCCGGGGCAGCCGCCGCGGGCTGGGCTGGATATTGCTGATGTCTGCGCTGTCCTCAGCCGCGTCCATACTCTCACCTTTGGTTATTGGCAGGGCCATTACCGCGGTGGACAGCCGCAGTCCGGCACTGGCGGTGCTACTTCTTCTGCTGGGGCTCTATCTGGGCGACTGGCTCGTGCGATTCCTGCAGCAGTTTCTTATGGCAAGGGTAGGCCAGCGTATCATAAATCAAATAAGGACCGCCGTCTTTGACGCCATGAAAAAGCTGCCGCTGTCCTTTTTTGACGGGCGGCAGCACGGGGAACTGATGAGCCGGCTGACCAACGATGTGGATAATATCAGCAACACGATCTCATACTCCCTGACGCAGCTTTTGACTTTCTGCTTTACTATCCTCGGAATCTTCTTCATTATGCTGTGGCTGAGTTGGATACTTACGGTGGTGTCGCTTGTCGGAGTCGTACTTATATTCCTTTTGACACGGTTCATAACTGGCCACACACGAAAGCTATATGTCCGGCAGCAGAAGATACTTGGGCAGCTCAACGGTCAGGTGGAGGAGACGATCTCCGGCCTGAATGTGGTGAAGGCATTCTGCCGGGAGGAGCAGGTCACGCAGGATTTTGAGTCCAAGAATGAGGAGCTGTGCCGCGTCTCTACCCATGCCCTTATCTGGTCGGGATATCTTATGCCGATTACGAACGTCATAAACAACCTCAGCTATGTGGCGGTCTCCGTAGTCAGCGGTGTTCTGGCGGTGCAGGGGGCCATCTCCATCGGCATGATATCGAGCTTCCTGCTGTACTCAAAACAGTTTTCACGGCCTTTCGTTGAGATCGCGAACATCTACAACAGTTTCCAGACGGCGGTAGCCGGCGCGGAACGCATTTTTGACATACTCGACGAACAGCCGGAGCCCGAGGATCGTCCCGACGCGCTGCCGTTGACGGATCCTAAGGGAGATATAGAATTCCGGGACGTCACCTTCGGCTACGACCCCGATACTCCCATTTTGAAAAACGTGTCGCTGAATATACCGGCGGGGACAAAAATGGCCATTGTCGGACCTACCGGCACCGGCAAGACCACGCTTATAAACCTTCTCACGCGGTTTTATGACGTAACCGGCGGCAGCATACTGCTTGACGGTCACGACCTGCGCGACTACCGTATGTCCGACCTTCGCCGGACATTCGGCGTGGTGTTGCAGGACACTGCGCTGTTTGCACGGTCTGTTGCCGATAACATAGGCTATGGCCGTGAACACGTCTCCAGACAGGAGATCGAAGCGGCAGCCCGCGCGGCGGGGGCCGATGCTTTTATCAGGCGGCTGCCCGACGGGTACGATACCGTACTGACCCAGAGCGGCGCCGCGCTCAGCCAGGGCGAGCGGCAGCTTCTGACTATCGCCCGTGCCATTCTGGCAGACGCGCCTATTCTTATCCTTGACGAGGCCACAAGTTCCGTTGATACCGTCACCGAGCAGAATATCCGCGCAGCGATGCTCGGCGTCACCGAGGGGCGTACATCGTTTATAATTGCCCACCGTCTCTCTACTATCAGGGATTCGGAACAGATCGCCCTGATTGAAGACGGGCGCGTCGCGGAGCTTGGCAGCCACCGGGAGCTGATGTGTCTGGACGGGAAGTATGCCGCGCTCTACCGTACACAGATGGGAGCCGGTTGAATGAGTTAAGCAGGGCGATCCCAATCAATCGGGAGAAAAGATCTCCATCAGCTGCCCCAGGAACTGTTCGGCCGCCTTGGAGAAAACCTGATATTTCTTCCAGATTATGCATGCTGTGGCTTCAAGTCCGGGAGAACAGGGACGGAAGCAGAGCCTGCTGCCATTTGTGTTGATCAGCTTGTCAAGGCACAGCGCGTACCCCAGCCCCTCATCCACCAGAAGGGAGGCGTTGAACACCAGGTTATAGGTTGCCACAACATTCAGCCTGGACATATCTTTTTTAAGCCACTGTGACAGATGTCTGTCGCTGCTTCTCTGATGAGAGACTATCAGCGGTTTATCCCACAGATCTTCCGCACAAACGGCCTCTTTTTGTGCCAACGGAGAATCCCACCGCATCAGTACGCCCCAACTGTCCTTGATTGAAATGGGGATGGATTCATACTTTTGAGAGTCTGCGCTTCCGAATATAAGCCCGAAATCGATAAGCCCTTTATCCAGATATTCAAGCACATACTCAGCATTGCCGCTGGAGATGTGAAAATGGATATCTGGATATTTTTTTTGCAGCTTTTTCGCGGCTTCGGCAAAAAAACGGACGATATCTGTTTCGCCGGCCCCGATATATACGTCTCCGACTATCGCCTCATCCGAGCGGGCGATCTCCTCCTCCGTACGCTTTACCAGCGAGAGTATCTCCTCGGCGCGCTTGCGCAGGATCATCCCCTCCTCAGTCAGCGTCACCTTGCGAGAGCCCTTTGTCCCGCGTATCAGAAGCTGCTTGCCAAGCTCCTCTTCCATGGCCTTGAGTTGGGTCGAAAGGGTTGGCTGGGACAGGTGCAGGGACTCCGCTGCCGCCGAAATGCTCTGTTCCCTTGCTACTGCCAAAAAATAGTTTAAAACGCGCAGTTCCATCTTATCGCCTCCTATATTTCAGTATAGCGCAAATTCTATAAAAATCAACTATACAAATGGATAATATATTCGTATTTGCTATTCTGCTTTCCCGGTTGTATACTATGAACATAAAGTGAAATCAAAACCTTGATGAAAAGAGGTGGCGTTGAATGGAACAGCGAATGTTCAGGGATAAGGCTTTGCTGGATAATCTTAAAGACGCCGGCTGCGACGCCAAAACGACAGAGCGTTTTTTGAAGTTGGAGGAGGAGGGGGACCGCGGCGGACAGATGCGGCTGCTGTCTGAACACAGACGCAGGCTCCTGGACAGGGTTCACAGGGAGGAGCGGCGCATCGACTGCCTCGATTACCTTGTGTATCAGCTTCAAAAGCGGGACCTGGCAAAATAGCGGCGTAATTGTGCGAATACAAGGAGGCAAAATACATGAAAGTAATACAGAATCGGTCATTTGACGAGGAAAGGGCGCTTTATGGCAGCCATGACATAACGGTAAAGGACTGTTCTTTTGACGGACCGGCAGATGGGGAGAGCGCCCTCAAAGAATGTGAAAACGTGGAGGTAACGCACAGCCTTTTCAATCTTCGTTATCCTTTCTGGCACGTACATGGACTGAAAATCGCTGATTCGGAGATGACAGAGCTTTGCCGTGCCGCGTTGTGGTACTCCGACCATATAGAGATTACCGACACCATGCTGCACGGTATTAAGGCTCTGCGCGAGTGCAGCGAGTGCGAAATACGCGGCTGCGACATTATCTCCCCGGAGTTTGGCTGGTCAGCGCATAATATCACGATGGAGCGATGCACTGCTGAAAGTGAGTATTTTATGATGCGCTCCTCCAACCTGTATTTCCGCAATGTAAACATGAAGGGAAAATACTCCTTCCAGTACGTTGCGGATTCCGTTTTTGAAAACTGTGTCTTTGATACCAAAGACGCTTTCTGGCATGCTAAAAACGTTGTAATCCGGGACAGCGTGGTAAAAGGGGAGTATCTGGCATGGTACTGTGAGAATGTCACCTTTGAGCGCTGCCGCATAATCGGCACGCAGCCACTGTGCTATTGCAGGGGGCTCAGGCTCGTAGACTGCGAGATGATTGACACCGATCTTGCCTTTGAGCGCTCTGACGTGCATGCGGGCGTCACAACTCCCGTTCTGAGCATCAAAAATCCTCTGTCCGGACGAATAACCGTCCCGGCCGTGGGCGAGATTATCAGGGACATCCCGCAGGCAAAGGGCGAGATCGTGGTGACTGGGCAGAGGGAGCCAGTGGCCGACGCCTGCGCATGAGTGTATAAGCCGCAAAAACAAAATAATTATGAGCAAATTGCAGCAATGAAAGGAGAACTTGATATGAACGGACATATTCTGGCACTTGATGATGACGTAATGAGAAAACGTGTTGTATATAAAGACCGCTATGGTCTGGACATAGCCGGCGAACTGTACTATTCTAGAGACATGAATCCGGAAAAAAGGCATGCCGCGCTTATCGTCGGCGCGCCCTATGGTGGAGTTAAGGAGCAGGGTCCCTGTGTTTACGGCAACGAGCTGGCTCAGAAGGGATTTGTGGTGCTGACCTTTGACCAGTCCTTTATGGGCGACTCCGGCGGATTTCCCCGCAACGTTTCGTCCCCGGACATCTTTACGGAAAATTTCAGCGCCGCTGTGGATTTCCTAGGTCTGCAGCCCTTCGTGGACAGGGAGAAGATCGGCGTTATTGGCATATGCGGCTCCGGTGGTTTTGCCCTGTCTGCCGCGCAGTGCGACACCCGCATCAAAGCGGTGGCGACAATGAGCATGTATGACATGTCCGCCGCCGTCCGGCTGGGCCTGGACAAACAGGGCGTGCAGGCTGCAAAGGAGCAGCTTTCCGCCCAGAGATGGACAGACGCCGAAAACGGATATCCGGAATATGTCCCCAGCTTTCCAGCACAGCCGATAGACGAGGTGCCGGAGGATATCCCGGAACCGGACGCGGAGTGGCTTCGCTTCTACGCACTCAGGCGAGGCCACCATCCCAATGCCCGCGGCGGGTTCACGACTACGAGCACTTTGGCCATGATGAATTTCCGTCTGCTTGATTTTATCGACGAGATAGCGCCGCGGCCCATCCTGTTCGTAGTGGGCGACCGCGCACACTCCCGTTTCTTCAGCGATCATGCATACGCCGCCGCGGAGCAGCCGAAAGAGATGCTTGTAGTGGAGGACGCCGAGCATATCGACCTCTACGACAGGAGGGACAGGATACCCTTTGAAAAGCTGGCGCAGTTTTTCCGGGAAAATTTGAAGTAAGATGTAATTTTACCGGCCTGCGGGCCGGCAGATAAGGAGGAAGCAGATGGAATATCGTACCTTGCCTCACGGAGGAGATAAGATCAGCGTTATCGGCCTTGGAAGCAGCTCCCTCGGTGCCTCCGGAGAGGAGGAGACCGAAAAAACCGTGGCCATGGCGCTGGAGAACGGCGTTAACTATTTTGATATGGCTGCCGGGGATGCCACGCCTTTCCCGGCATATGGCAGGGTGCTTTCCGGCTACCGGGAGCGGGCCTATCTCCAGGTACACTTCGGCGCAGATTACCGCAACGGGAGATACGGCTGGACATTGTCTCCCGATAAGATAAAGAAATCCGTCGAGTGGCAGCTTGAAGCCCTGCGGACGGATTACATTGACTTTGGCTTTATACACTGTATCGATGAGCAGTCCGACCTGGATACTGCAATGGCTCATGGAACGATAGCCTATATGCAGGAGCTCAAGCGTCAGGGCGTGATACGGCACATTGGCCTGTCGTCTCACACGCCATCTGTTGTTCAGAAGGTGCTGGATATGCATATTCTGGATATGCTGATGTTCAGCATCAACCCCGCCTATGACTATTGCCACGGCGAGTACGCGGTAGGCAGCGGAGACGAGCGCGCCGCTCTTTACCGGCGATGTGAGGCGGAGGGGGTCGGCATTTCCGTAATGAAGCCGTTCAGCGGCGGACAGCTTCTGGACGCTAAGACCTCTCCCTTTGACCGGGCGCTTACCGAATATCAGTGCATCCAATACGCGCTGGACCGTCCCGGCGTGCTTACGGTGCTGCCCGGCGTGAGAGACAGGCAGGACCTCAGGCGCGTGCTCGGCTTTCTGCAGGCAACTGAGGATCAGAAGGATTATTCCGTGCTCGGCAGTTTTACACCGCGGGAATCGGCCGGAGTCTGCTTCTATTGCAACCATTGCCAGCCCTGCCCTGCCGTACTGGATATCGGACTGATAAACAAGTATTACGACCTGTCACTGGCCGGTGACGCTCTGGCAAAGGATCACTATGCCAATCTGGGGCGCAGGGCTTCGGACTGCGTGGAATGTGGCCACTGTAATACCCGCTGCCCGTTCCATGTAGATCAGATGAGCAGGATGAAAGAGATAGTCTCATACTTTGGAGGGTAAGAACATGGTGAAAAGATGCATATCTTTCTTGATATGTACGGCGGTGGCTCTTTCTTTGACGGCCTGCGGCAGTTCGCAAAGCGCAGTATCACCGTCCGCAGAGCCGGATCTGATGGAGACGGAGACCCCGACGCAGAGCACGCCGACGCAGGTTCTGAGTACGCCCGATGTTGAGGCGGGCACGGAAGCGCCCGCGGTCTATATGACCACGGATATAAGCACCGAGGGTCTTTTGGCGGTCTACGAGGCGCTCGACTGGACTCCGACGGGAAGTGTTGCTGTCAAGCTGTCCACCGGGGAGCCTCCGGCCAGCAATTACCTGCGGCCGGAGCTGATAGCCGACCTTGTCCAGGCGCTTGACGGCACGATCGTCGAGTGCAACACCGCATATGGAGGGTCCCGCGCAGAGACCGCCATGCATTATCAGGTGGTGGAGGACCACGGATTTACCGCCATCGCCGATTTTCAGATTTTGGACGAGGACAGCTCCATGATCCTGCCGGTCGAGGGAGGTACCCGCCTGACTGAAAACTATGTAGGAGCGGCGTTTGCTGACTATGACTCATATCTCATCCTCTCGCATTTCAAGGGCCACTCGATGGCGGGGTATGGAGGAGCAATCAAAAACATTTCCATCGGCCTGGGTTCCAGCGAGGGCAAGTGCTGGATCCACAGCGGCGGCACCAGCCTAACCAGCGCACGGGGCGGCGAACAGGACGCTTTCCTCGAGAGCATGGCAGAGGCCGGAAAATCGGTCGCGGACAGTCTGGGAGAGCAGATCGTCTACATCAACGTTATGAATCGTCTGTCCGTCGACTGTGACTGCGACGGGAACCCCGCCGAGCCGGACATGCACGACATCGGCATTCTCGCTTCCACCGATCCCGTGGCTCTGGACCAGGCGTGCATCGACCTTGTATATGCCGCCGTGGACGGACAGTCTCTGGTGGAGCGCATTGAAAGCCGCAACGGTCTGCATACGCTCGAGCACGCCGAGGCGATAGCCCTCGGCAGCCGAAGCTATGAGCTTGTGAATATCGATCAGTGACAGGCTGCGTGTGTCCTGTCGTCGGCGCCCGGTCCTTAACAGTGACTGCGTATATCGGGCGCAGGATGGGAATGCCTTGAAAGGGGGGAGGGGCAAATTGCTGGAGATACTCAGGCGAGAAGCCATATATCTGTGGTATTACTTTGATCTTCAGCTTCGCCAGATCCTTCCATACTGGCTGCTGGGCATACTGATCGGTTCGGTGATCTCCGTTTTTGCCGGAGACCGTATACACCGGCTGGTGCGGTCGCTGTGCGATAAAAAACTGGGCGCATTGGGCGTCATTCCGGCAAGCGTGCTGGGAATCGCCTCTCCACTTTGCATGTACGGTACCATCCCGCTGACGGCCTCCTTCTCCAAAAGCGGTATGCGCGACGATTGGCTTGCTGCATTTATGATGAGCTCCATCCTTCTCAACCCACAGCTTATAATATACAGCACTGCACTTGGCGCCGCTGCGCTTACTGTGCGCATCGTTTCATGCTTTTTATGCGGGATAGCTGCCGGTCTTCTGGTGCGGTTGTTTTACAGGGACAGGACGTTTTTCAATTTTTCCGGTTTTGACGAGCCCGAAAGCCGGGATATCCATCCCAATATGCTGATCCGTCTGCTTAAAAACATCGGTCGCAATTTCAAGGCCACGGGGCCGTGGTTCCTGCTGGGACTGATCCTGTCTGCTTTGTTTCAGAGGTATGTTCCGGCTCAGGATTTTGCCCGGCTGTTTGGAGATAATGAGGGCTTTGGCATTTTGATGGCGGCTACGATCGGAGTTCCTCTGTATGCCTGCGGCGACGGGACGATCCCGCTTTTGCAGCAGTGGCTCTGGAACGGGATGAGCATGGGCAGCGCTGCCGCTTTCATGATAACCGGCCCGGCCACGAAGATAACAAATCTTGGCGCTCTTAAGATCGTGCTTGGAATCAGGCGTTTTCTTTTGTATCTTGCGTTTATCGTCATATTTTCTTTAATTACAGGGCTTGTGGAGGATCTCGTTTTTTAATGCGGAATAGATTGTACTTTCTGTCTTACGCTTTAAAGCCGCAAACCGTACCTGCGATGATTGCCGCAGGTACGGTTTGCTTTTACACATGGTCGTGGTCAGAGAAGAATGTACCGTGCCGAAAAAAACGGAAAAAGCTTTTTTCCCTTGTTGAGCGTCCGATTTTGAGGTATAATTATAAAGCAAATACCATGCTGTATACGGAGGGCGGGCAGAAATCGCTTTCCGTAAATATATTTAACAGGAGGTTTTAAACATGGAGCAAAAGTTTTATATCTGCAACCATTGCGGCAATATTATTGCAATGGTTAAAGACTCCGGAGTCCCCGTCATGTGCTGCGGAGAGAAGATGACAGAGATAATACCCGGTTCGGTTGACGCGTCGCAGGAAAAGCATGTGCCGGTTGTCAGCGTTGATGGCAGCACCGTCACGGTCACGGTCGGTTCCGTTGAGCATCCTATGGTGCCGGAGCATTATATCGAGTGGATTTCTCTGCAAACAAAACAGGGCAACCAGCGAAAGCTGCTCGAGCCCGGCCAGGAGCCGACGGTGTGCTTTGCTCTCTGCCCCGGTGATGAGGTGGAGGCCGCGTATGCCTACTGCAACATCCACGGGCTTTGGAAGTCATAAACCCTGAAGCGGAGGCCTTAGAATTTGCCGGCCTCTTTCCGGTTTGGGACGACATCACTCCGGAGTGGCAGCGTAAAATCTCTGAAAGCCTTTCGCATATAAGTGCCGGGAAGGGCACTGTGCTGCACAGCGGATCCCTGGACTGCACGGGGCTTTTGCTGATACGCTCCGGCCGTCTCCGGGCGTATATCCTGTCGGACGAGGGCAGAGAGATAACCATCTACCGGCTGTTCGAGCGGGATATTTGCCTGTTTTCCGCGCAGTGTATAATCCGAAGCGCACAGTTTGACATCACCGTCGAAGCGGAAACCGACTCTGAGATCTGGAGGATCCCGGCGCAGCTGTATTCCTCGCTGATGTCGGAGTCGGCCGCCGTGGCAAACTACACGAACGAGATCATGGCCAGCCGCTTTTCAGAGGTCATGTGGCTCATGGAGCAGATTCTCTGGAAAAGCTTTGACAGGCGGCTTGCCGGATTCCTGTTGGAGGAGTCGGCGGTTGAAGGAACGGACAGCCTGAAGATAACGCACGAGACGATAGCCTCTCATCTTGGCTCCGCCCGGGAAGTCGTGACCCGTATGCTCCGGTATTTCCAGCAGGAGGGCATGGTACGGCTTGGCCGCGGCTGCATTGAGATAACGGACAGTGAAAAGCTTGGCGCGCTGTCGGAAAAATAAAAGACACCGTATGCGGTTTTGAAAAACCGCATACGGTGTCTTTTATTCTATCTGTCCATTCCGCAGGGAAAGCTGGCGCCGTTGGAGCCGCCATCCAGCGCGGCGGCCCGGTACAGTCGATACCCACCCGAAAGGTTGAAGCAGTCAAAGCCATCCTGACTGAGCATCCGGCAGGCGACATAGCTGCGAACGCCGCTCTGGCACATCACATAGACGGGTTTCCCGTGCTCGAGCTCGCAGATCCTCTCGCGAAGCTCGTCGACAGGTATATTTATAAAGCCCTCAGCGTGTCCGGAGAGATATTCCTCCCGTGTCCTCGTATCCAGCAGCGTTACGCTGCCGTCACGGGGCAGCAAGTCAACCCCGTCCCAGTGGAACTGACGCAGTCTGCCCTTTGCAATATTGTCGGCGATGAAGCCGGCCATGTTTACAGGGTCCTTTGCTGAGGAGTACGGCGGGGCATAGGCGAGATCAAGCTCCCGGAGCTCAGGTGTATCCAGACCCGCACGGATAGCACAGGCCAGCACGTCTATGCGCTTGTCGACGCCGTCATAGCCGACTATCTGCGCCCCGATCAGCCGGAATGTGCCTTTTTCATAGACGATTTTCATCGTCATGTCCCTGCCCCCGGGGTAATAGGACGCGTGGTTCGCCGGGGAGAGGAAAATCTTGTCGCAGTCGATGCCGGAATTTTTGGTGCCCTCTTCGCTCAGCCCTGTGGAAGCGACAGTAAGGTCGAAAAATTTCATGACCGAAGACCCCTGCGAGCCCTCGTAGCGGGAGTCGCCGCCGCAGATGTTGTCCGCGGCTATACGCGCCTGCCTGTTTGCGGGGCCGGCAAGCGAGATGACCGCGTTGCCTCCCGAGACAAAATGCCGGACCTGCACGGCGTCCCCGACAGCGTATATATCCGGTATGGAGGTCTCCATCTTGTCGTTTGTAACGATACTTCCCTTCAGTCCCAGCTCGATACCGGCCTGAGCCGCGAGCGCCGTGTCCGGCGTAACGCCGATGGCGAGAACGACCATATCCGCGTGAAACGCAGTCGTGCCCTTAAGAAGAACATCGATGCCGTCGCCGCTTTCCTCAAAACCCTCCACGGTGTACCCCAGCATCAGGCGTATACCCTTGCGGCGGGCTTCGGCGTGTACAAAGGCCACCATGTCCGTGTCAAGTGTGTTCATCAAATGCCGCGGGCGCTGTACTATGGTGACGTCCATACCTATTTCACGCAGGTTCTCGGCCAGTTCCAGCCCAATAAAGCCGCCGCCGGCGAGAACGGCGGAGCCAGGCCGGCTGCTCTGGATAAACTCCTTCATCCTGAATGTGTCCTCCACGGTGCGCAGTGTGAACAGCCGCGACAGCCCTATACCGGGCAGCTCCGGTTGAGTTGGTCTGGCGCCGGGGGAGAGCAGCAGCTTATCATAGCTCTCCTCAAACTCTGACCCGGTGTCCAGGTTCCGTACGGTGACAGACCTGCGCTGTGGATGTATGGCTATTACCTCGTGACGGACACGCATATCCACGTTGAAACGCTGTAAAAAGCTCTCCGGGGTCTGAAGCGTCAATTCCTCGCGGTCCTCTATGACGCCGCCGATATAATACGGCAGCCCGCAATTGGCGTAGGAGACATAGCCGGAGCGTTCAAATACGACGATCTGTGCGCTCTCATCCAGCCTGCGTATGCGGGCCGCGGCAGTTGCTCCGCCGGCCACGCCTCCTACGATGACGACCTTCATTATTTATATAACCACCTTTCCCGCGTCGGCGGGGATCATAACATGGCCATTATCTGTGCCTTTGGCCTCGCGCCGACGGATCTGTTTACTACTTTGCCGTCCTTTACGACCAGCAGTGTCGGTATGCTCATGACCTGGAACTCCGAGGCCAGCTCCGGCTGTTCATCCACGTTCACTTTGCAGACCTTTATATCCGGCCTCTCGCCGGCGATCTCATCCAGAATAGGGGAGACCATGCGGCAGGGGCCGCACCAACTTGCCCAGAAGTCCAAGAGTACTGTACGGTCGCTTCCGAATACCTCTTCGTTAAAATTATTACTGCTGATATTTATTGCTGACATTTACGATATCCTCCGTTTCGTTTTTTGTATGGATATCATATCAGCGAAACGCGGTGCTTTCAGTGACTTTGTCACAAAGCCTTGCGGAACGATAATTTATCGATACTATAATATAAAACACCAGACACCATAAAGTCAATCCAAGATGCGCCCTTCACGGATGAATATTTAAGCGTATTAATAATTATTCATAATAAATGAATAATTATACAGAGATTTCAGCGCGGTATTTGTTTATTAAAAAACTATCAATCCTGCAATATTTTTAACATATTTGTGAACTTTATAACGGAAATTAGTTAAAAAATAGATTATTAAAAAGGTATTGCAATAGGTATTGCAATTTGAAAAAACTGTGTTATACTGAATGCAAGTCAGAAATAGATTCTGTATATTTAACCGCAATTCATGAAGGGAGCGAATTAAATAATGAATGTTGGAGCATATGTAAGCAATCATGTCCTGGAGGGAAAGGTCGCCGTAATAACCGGCGCCGGCTCCGGCATCGGCAAGGCGACTGTGTCCATGTTCCTGCAGGAGGGTGCCTCCTGTGTCGCCGCAGACCTCAATTATGACAGCGTCATTGCGCTTCAGGATGAGTTTTCCGAGTACCGTGATAAAATCAGGCCCTTTAAGGTCGACGTATCTGACAGCCATCAGGTGGAGGCCATGGTGGATTTCGCGGTCAGCGAGCTGGGAAAGATGGATATCATTTTCAACAATGCCGGGATCATGGACAGAATGCTGCCCATTGCCGAGTTGGGTGACGATGTCTGGGATAAGGTCATGAAGATCAATACCGGCGGCGTTATGTTTGCCTGCCGCAAGGCCGTGCAGTATTTTCTCCAGCGCGGCGAGGGCGGCGTCATCCTCAACACCGCTTCCCTTGGCGGGCTCTGCGGCGGGCGCGCCGGCCTTGCCTACACCGCGTCAAAGTTTGCCGTTGTCGGCATCACCAAAAACATCGCTTTCATGTATGGCGATGCGGGCATACGCTGCAACGCGATCTGTCCCGGAGGCATCGAAACAAATATAGGCATCGGAATGTTCCACCCGAGCGAGCGCGGCGTGAGCCGCTTCAACAAGGGAATGGCGCTTATGGACAGGACGGGCAGCCCGGACGAGATTGCTGCGGCGGCTGTGTTCCTCTCGAGCGATGCGTCCACCTTTGTAAACGGCGCGACATTGACTGTCGACGGTGGATGGAGCGCATATTGATATTTCGGACATAATGGATACCTGAGCGCAGACAGCGCCCGGCCGCTTTCAAAAAAGTGGTGCGGGCGCTGTCTGCCTGTGAAAATCCGGAGCCGGAAGCTTCGGATTCTTACATATCTGGTTCTGGAGCAGCTAAACGTCCTGCAAAACCGCAAAAATTCCGCAAACATTATCCCCCAAAGCCATATTTTTATGGTAAACCTATTGACTTTTACAATGAAATACTATATATTGTGTTTTACCCACTCGAGAAACACAAAATATAAAGATAACCAACCTGAGGGTACGGAGGCAATATGAAAATCTTCGGGCTGCAAAAGCTCACGCTGCTGGACTTTCCCGGACGGGTGGCCTGCACCGTATTTACCGGCGGATGTAATTTTCGCTGTCCGTTCTGCCATAATGTATCGCTTGTGCTGCCGGATTCCGCGCCGGAGGAAATTGACCAGCGGGAGCTGATGTCCTTTCTCGACAAGCGCCGCGGCCTTCTCGACGGCGTGTGTGTGACCGGAGGGGAGCCGCTCATACACGCGGATATAGACAGCTTTCTTGCAGAAATAAAGGCGCGGGGATACGCTGTCAAGCTCGACACCAACGGGAGTTTTCCGGACAGGCTCCAGCGGATAATGAGCGAGGGGCTTGCCGATTACGTTGCGATGGATATAAAGAGTTCGCCCCGCGGATACGCATCGGCGGCAGGGATGGAGAATCTTGACTTCACAGCGGTGGCGGAAAGCGTGCATATTTTGAAGAGCGGAGACGTACCGTTTGAGTTTCGTACAACAGTTGTGCGTGAAATACATGATAAGTCCGACTTTGAGGAGATCGGCAGATGGCTCGCCGGCGGGGAGCCATACTATCTCCAGGGTTTTGTTGATTCCGGGACAACCCTGCGTAGTGGGCTGCACGCCTGCTCTAAAGAGGAAATGCATGAATTGGCGGAGGTCGTAAGGCCGTATATACCGTCAGTATCGTTAAGAGGATTATAAGGACAGAAAGTGAGGCAGAAACATGTATCAGGTAACAAAGCGTGACGGCAAGGTGGTCGAGTTTGATATTGAAAAAATAAGCTCCGCCATTACAAAGGCGTTTGACGCCACGGAAACAGATTGCACGCCCAGCGTCATAAACTTTCTCGCGCTGATGGTGACTGCCGAGTTTCAGCCTAAAATCAGCGGTGGGCTCATCTCGGTTGAGGACATACAGGACTGCGTCGAGGCTGTGCTCAGCCGCGGCGGGTATGAGAGCGTCGCCAAGGCCTATATCCTTTACCGCAAGCAGCGTGAGAAGCTTCGCAACATGAAGTCCACCTATCTGGATTACAAGGAAACCGTGAATAAATACGTCAACATTACCGATTGGCGCGTCAAGGAAAACTCGACCGTCACATATTCCGTAGGCGGCCTGATCCTCTCGAACTCCGGAGCGATCACGGCCAACTACTGGCTCAGCGAGATCTATGACGAGGAGATCGCAAACGCCCACAGGAACGCGGACATGCACATCCATGACCTGTCCATGCTCACCGGCTACTGCGCGGGATGGAGCCTCAAACAGCTCATACAGGAGGGGCTGGGCGGTATTCCTGGAAAGATTACCTCGGCCCCGGCAAGCCATTTGAGCACGCTGTGCAACCAGATGGTGAACTTCCTCGGCATCATGCAGAACGAGTGGGCCGGAGCTCAGGCGTTCTCATCCTTTGACACCTATCTTGCGCCCTTTGTCAAGGCCGACAATCTCAGCTATAAGGAAGTCAAACAGTGCATCCAGTCCTTCGTGTACGGAGTCAATACGCCCAGCCGGTGGGGAACGCAGGCTCCGTTTTCCAACATAACCCTCGACTGGACCGTTCCGGCCGACCTTGCCGAGCTTCCGGCGATAGTCGGCGGGAAGGAGATGGACTTCTGCTACAAGGACTGCAAGGCCGAAATGGATATGGTCAATAAGGCCTTTATCGAAATAATGATAGAGGGCGACGCCAACGGCCGTGGCTTCCAGTATCCGATCCCGACTTACTCCATCACCCGCGATTTCGACTGGTCGGAGACCGAGAACAACAGGCTGCTGTTTGAGATGACCGCAAAATACGGCACCCCGTACTTCTCCAACTACATAAATTCCGACATGGAGCCGAGCGACGTGCGCAGCATGTGCTGCCGCCTGCGCCTGGATCTGCGCGAGCTGCGCAAGAAGTCCGGCGGCTTCTTTGGAAGCGGGGAGTCGACGGGCTCCATCGGCGTCGTCACGATCAACATGCCGCGCATAGCATACCTCTCGGCGGACGAGGCCGACTTCTACCGCCGTCTGGACAAGATGATGGATCTAGCCGCACGTTCGCTGAAGATAAAGCGCACTATCGTCACGAAACTCCTCAACGAGGGTCTGTATCCGTATACCAAGCACTATCTCGGCAGCTTTGACAACCATTTTTCCACCATCGGTCTTGTCGGCATGAATGAGGCCGGCCTAAACGCCTCATGGATTTCGGCGGATATGACCCAGCCGGAATGCCAGGAGTTTACCCGCGATGTGCTCAATCACATGCGCGAACGCCTGAGCGACTATCAGGAGCAGTACGGCGACCTGTATAATCTTGAGGCTACGCCCGCTGAATCGACGGCCTACCGTCTTGCCAAGCACGATGTGGAGCGGTACCCTGATATAATAACCGCGGCAGAGCTGGGCGGGACGCCCTACTATACCAACAGCTCACATCTGCCCGTCGGTTTCACCGAGGATATCTTTGCAGCACTGGACATCCAGGACGAGCTCCAGACTCTCTACACCTCAGGTACTGTGTTTCACGCGTTTCTCGGCGAGAAGCTGCCCGACTGGAAGGCCGCTGCCAGCCTTGTCAGGAAGATAGCTGAGAATTACAAGCTGCCGTATTACACGCTCTCGCCCACATACTCGGTGTGCAAGGATCACGGATATCTAGCAGGGGAGCAGTATATCTGCCCTGTCTGCGGACAGAGCGCCGAGGTTTACAGCCGCATCACCGGATACTACCGGCCCGTTCAGAACTGGAATGACGGCAAGGCGCAGGAGTTCAAGGAGCGCAAGGTTTACGATATCTCCCGCTCGCGTCTCGACCCGAAGCGCCATCCGGCCGTTTCCGCAAGTCCGGCTCCGGCCGGGAGGGGCATGCCCGCCATTGCGGAAAAAGCCAGCGTTATGCTGTTTACTACTCAGACCTGCCCGAACTGCCGTATAGCGGTGTCATTGCTCGACAAGGCCGGATGCGGCTATGAAAAGATCGACGCAGCGCAGCAGCCGGAGCTTGCAAAGCAGTACGGCGTTAAACAGGCTCCGACGCTCGTTATCGCCGATGCACAGGAGTTTGAGAGCTTTTCCGGGGTCTCTGCGATAAAGAAATTCCTGGCCTCAGAAAAGGCCGTCTGAGAGGCGGCATGGACAGAACAATGTACGATATAATAATAGTCGGAGGCGGGCCTGCTGGACTTACGGCCGCGATATACGCTCTCCGGGCCGGGAAAACCGTCCTTCTTCTTGAGAAGGACGGTTTCGGCGGCCAGATCGCAACAAGCCCCCGGGTTGACAATTTCCCCGGCTGTCCGTCTGTTTCGGGCGCGCAGCTTGCCGACACTATGGTAAGTCAGGTCCTTGATCTGGGCGGCGAGCTGGACATTGCAGAGGTGCTGGGCGTGCGATGCGAGGATGGGCACAGGTTCGTACTCACGGGCGACGGCGAGCTTGAGGCGAAATCCGTCATCATTGCCGTGGGCACCGGCCACCGAAAGCTCGGACTTCCCCGCGAGGAGGAGCTGACAGGCAGCGGTGTGAGCTATTGTGCTGTGTGCGACGGCGCTTTTTTCAAAGACAGGCCGGTGGCTGTCGTTGGCGGAGGAGACACCGCTCTCCAGGAAGCGCTGGAGCTTTCGGGCCCGTGCTCTCAGGTATATCTTATACACCGGCGTGATACTTTCCGGGCAGAGGATGCAAATGTAAAGGCCGCACAGCGGCGCGAAAATATACATTTCCTGACCGGGTATACCGTCGATGAGCTTGAAGGCGAAATAGAGCTGACCGGTGTGGCGATCAGGAGCTGCAAAGATGGGCAACGCGAGATTCTGCCTGTGGATGGCCTGTTCATTTCCATCGGGTTTGAGAGCGTAAACTTTCCATTTAAGCAGATTGCGAGCCTGGACAAAGACGGCTGGTTCGACTCCGATGAGAACTGCGCCACTGTGACCCCCGGCGTTTTCGTTGCCGGCGACTGCCGCGAAAAGCCGGTCAGACAGCTTACAACGGCGGTGGCCGACGGAGCCGTTGCGGCCCTTGCTGCCTGTCGTTACCTGGATGGAGGTAACAGCGGCGCAGAAATTTAATAATTAAATAAATAGAACAGTACAGATCTGACCACCGGCTTCGGCCGGTGGTTTTTGTATATGTGCACAATGCATGGACAGATTTTGTGAAATTGTCTTTACATAGAAAACATTAACGGCATTTTATTTGACATCGATTTTACAAAAGGCTCCTTTTTCATTTTACAAACTGAATGTATCCTGATAATTGTAAAGCGAAAAGCAAACAATAAAGAAAAGAATAAAGAAAATCAAAGGAGACCCAATGTCATGAAGATGAAGAAAACGCTTTCTCTTGTTCTTGCCGTAATGCTGCTTGTTGCGGTATTTGCCGGCTGCGGACAGACAGCCGAGGAAGAGCAGACTGATACCCCCGCGACAGAAGCTCCCGCTGAAGATAATACTCAGAGCCCTGCCGAGGATGAGACTGAAGCTCCCGCTGAAGAGCCCTCCGAGGAACCTGCTGAGAACCTGAGCGGCGATGTCTCGACCGACGGTTCAACTTCTATGGAGAGTGTCATCGGTGCTCTTGGCGAGGCATTCACAAACGCAAATCCCGATGTTAACTTTACTTACAACCCGACCGGTTCTGGCTCCGGTATCACCGCCGTGTCCGAGGGACGCTGCGATATCGGCCTTTCCAGCCGCGCACTGACTGACGAGGAGAAGGAAAGCGGACTGACCGAGACCGTGCTTGCCCTTGACGGCATCGCGATCATCGTACACCCCGACAACCCCATATCCGACCTGAGCATTGAAGACATTGCCAAGATCTACACCGGCGAGATTACCAACTGGAAGGACGTCGGCGGAAATGACGCTGAGATCGTCCTGATCGGCCGCGAAGCGGGCAGCGGCACGAGAGACGGCTTTGAGTCCATCACCGGGACCGAGGACCTCTGCCAGTATCGCCAGGAGCTCACTTCAACCGGCGATGTCATCACCACCGTTTCCCAGAACGAGGGCGCGATAGGCTATGCCTCCCTGGCCTCCGTTGGTGACAGTGTTAAGGCTATCTCCGTTGACGGAGTCGCCCCCAGCGAGGAAACCGTTAAGGACGGAAGCTATGCAGTGCAGCGTCCCTTCGTGCTCGTGACCCGAACCGGCGAGAGCCTCAGCGACGTCGCCCAGGCATTCTTTGATTACATTACCTCTTCTGAGGCGTCCCAGATCATCTCTGATGCCGGTGCGGTTGCCGTAAACTAAACAGCAATTATCAAAGACGGCATTCCGACAGGAATGCCGTCTTTTGCGTAGATTGAGAGGCGGAGATAATGAAAAACAGAAAAAGAGTGATGGAAAACGTGATACACGGCGTATTCCTGATTCTCGGCCTTATAACGGTCGGTTGTGTTCTTTTGATAACCGTGTATCTTATAGTATCCGGTATCCCGGCAATACGGGAGATTGGGCTGATCGATTTCCTGTTTGGAAAAACCTGGGCATCAACGCAGGATCCGCCGCAGTTTGGCATCCTGCCGTTTATTCTTACCAGCGTATATGGCACGGCGGGCGCCGTGCTCATCGGCGTGCCTATCGGATTTTTGACGGCGGTGTATCTTGCAAAGGCCGCGCCCCCAAAACTTAAGTCCGTTGTGGAGACGGCTGTCAGCCTGCTTGCGGGAATACCCTCTGTTGTATACGGCCTTGTCGGTATGCTGGTACTCGTTCCCGGGATAAGGAAAATATTTGATGTTCCGGACGGAGCCAGCCTGCTTGCTGCCATCGTTGTGCTCGCAATAATGATATTGCCGTCGATAATAAATGTGTCCATGACCTCGCTTGAGGCGGTCCCCCGTGAATATGAGGACGCTTCGCTAGCACTTGGGGCGACGCCGGTTGAGACCTGGTTCCGTGTATCTGTCCCCGCGGCAAAAAGAGGCATAGCCGCCGCAGTGGTCCTCGGCGTCGGCCGCGCGATAGGCGAGGCAATGGCGGTAATGATGGTATCCGGCAACGTTGCGAACATGC
The DNA here is from genome assembly GCA_964609305.1 of uncultured Oscillospiraceae bacterium. Classification (GTDB taxonomy): domain Bacteria; phylum Bacillota; class Clostridia; order Oscillospirales; family Oscillospiraceae; genus CAKSXP01. The sequence goes on along the minus strand of CAZSRK010000011.1, from coordinate 16,694 downwards.
CGTCGCTGTTTCAGAGCGTGCGTTTCCTCACGACCGCGGTCGCAAGCGAAATGTCCTATGCCGGGCAGGGTCTGCAGAGGCAGGCGCTGTTTTCGATAGCGCTGGTGTTGTTTTTCTTCATAATGCTGATAAATGCCGCGCTGAATTTCTTCCTCAAGCGCAGTAAGGAGGGCTGAAAATGAAGAAAAATTCAATTTCCGGCAGGAGGAGAGCGTACATTTTCTTAATGAAGGTGCTGATGGCGATAGCCGTTGTGCTGACCTGCGCGCTGGTCCTGTTTCTTATAATATACGTTCTTGCAAAGGGCGTCCCAAACCTGAGCTGGGAGCTGCTCTCTACAAAGCCGAGCTACCTGGCCGATACGATAGGCATACTGCCGGATATCCTGAACACCGTATATATAGTCATAGCGACATTGGTCATTGTACTGCCCCTGGGTGTGGGAGCGGCCGTATATCTTACGGAATATGCCTCAAACAAAAAGCTGGTCTCTGTGATCGAATATGCCTCAGAGACGCTGTCCGGCATCCCCTCAATAATATATGGCCTTGTCGGCATGCTGTTTTTCTGTCAGTTTCTTGGCATGAAGACTTCACTTCTGGCGGGCAGCCTGACGCTTGTCATAATGAACCTTCCGACCATCATGCGCACGACGCAGGAGAGCCTGAAAACCGTTCCTCAGAGCTACCGCGAGGGCGCTTTTGGTCTCGGCGCCGGCAAATGGCGTGTTATACGCACGGTGGTCCTGCCCGGCTGCGTAGACGGTGTGATAACCGGCTGCATTCTCGCTGTCGGCCGTATCCTCGGCGAGACGGCGGCGCTTTTATACACTGCAGGTTTTGCGCACGCCCTCAACGGGTTCTTTGACGGACTTGGCAGCGCGGGCGCGACGCTTTCCGTCGCACTGTATGTGTACGCCAAGGAACAGGGTGAATTCGAGGTGGCCTTTGCGATAGCGGCCATTCTTATGGTGCTTACGCTCATTATCAATCTTTCGGCCGTACTCGTCGGCAGATATTTCAGGAAAAGGAGAGACATATGAATACTGTTTTTTCCATTAAAGATATGTGCCTGTGGTACGGTAACTCGCAGGCCCTGAACAATATAAACATAGAGATACCGGAAAAGAGCATAACGGCTCTGATCGGACCATCCGGATGCGGAAAGTCGACCTTTATCAAGACTCTCAACCGTATGAATGACCTGATCCCCGGCGTGCGCATAACCGGCGAGGTCAAATATCGCGGCACTGACATTTTCAGTTCGTCTGTCGATGTGAACGAGCTGCGCCGTGAAATAGGCATGGTGTTCCAGAAACCCAATCCGTTTCCCATGAGCATTTATGATAACGTGGCCTACGGCCCGCGTACACATGGTATCAGGAACAAGGCGAAGCTTGACGATATAGTCGAGAGATCCCTGCGCGGCGCAGCCATATGGGACGAGGTCAGCGACAGGCTCAAGAAGTCGGCTCTGGGACTCTCCGGCGGACAGCAGCAGAGGCTGTGCATCGCAAGGGCCCTAGCGGTAGAGCCGGAAGTGCTGCTCATGGACGAACCGACCAGCGCGCTTGACCCTATTTCCACTTCAAAGATCGAAGAGCTTGCAATTGAACTTAAAGACAGGTACACTATAATCATAGTGACCCACAACATGCAGCAGGCTGCCAGAATTTCAGACAATACGGCATTTTTCCTTCTGGGAGAGCTTATCGAGTACGGGGGCACGGAACAACTGTTTTCACAGCCCCAGGATAAGAGAACCGAAGACTATATCACCGGGAGGTTCGGATAATGAGAAGCAGATTTGACGAGCAGCTTGCCCAGCTCAACAGGGAGCTTATCGAGATGGGCGCAATGTGCGAGGAGGTAATTGCCCTTGCTGCGAGGGCGTTGATGGACGGGGATATGGAGCTTGCCGCCAGCATCCCTCCAAGGGACGAGGAGATAGACCATATGGAGCGCGATATAGAGTCGCTGTGCCTGAAGCTGCTGCTGCAGCAGCAGCCGGTGGCGGGCGATTTGCGTCAGATCTCCGCCGCGCTGAAAATGATAACGGATATGGAGCGCATAGGGGACCAAGCGGCGGATATAGCAGAGATCATCACTTTCATGAAGGGCAGATCCGGTAAGGAGTGCATGTACATCGGCGATATGGCAAGAGCTGCAATAAAGATGGTCACCGGCAGTGTCGACGCCTATGTAAAGCGGGATCTGGATCTGGCCTCGGAGGTAATAGCCCACGACGATGTAGTCGACGACTGTTTTGGAAAGGTCAGGAATACACTGATAGAGCTCATCGCCGCAAACCCGTCGGACGGGGAATATGCCATCGACCTTCTTATGATAGCAAAATACTTTGAACGCATAGGCGATCACGCCGTTAACATCGCCGAGTGGGTGAAGTTCTCCGTGACCGGCGTTCATAACGGGGAGGACGAACAATGATATGGTGCGTTGAGGACGATGCGGGCATCCGCGATATAGAGGTTTATACGCTCGCGTCAATGGGGTTTGAGGCAAGGGGCTTCGCCGATGGGGGAGAATTTCGGCAGGCCCTTGCCGGGGAAAAGCCGGACCTTGTCATCCTCGACGTCATGCTGCCGGGGGAGGACGGGGTCGAGCTTCTGAAGCTGCTCAAGAGCAGCCCGGACACGCGTGAAATACCGGTCATTATGGCCACGGCTAAGGGTATGGAGTATGACAAGATACAGAGCCTCGATCTCGGCGCAGACGACTATCTTGTAAAACCCTTTGGGATGATGGAAATGGTCTCCCGCGTAAGAGCGGTCCTGCGACGTTGCCGGCCGGCACATATGCAGCGTGTGCTTACTGCCGGCGGGCTGTCGCTGAATCCGGACGAGCGCACGGTGACAGCGGACGGACAGCGCATAATGCTCACCTATAAGGAGTTTGAGCTTCTTCGTCTGTTCATGTCAAATCCGGGTATCGCCTTTACCCGTGACCAGCTATTCAGCGAGGTCTGGGGCGAGGACTACCTTGGTGAGACGCGCACGCTTGACATGCATATAAGGACGCTGCGCCAGAAGCTGGGCTTGTACGGGAAAATGATTGAGACCGTCCGGGGCGTAGGATACCGGATGGAGGTTAACGCATGACAAAGAAGATATTTCAGGCGATAATGGTCGCCGTTATCGCGGTTTTGCTTGCAAGCCTTGCGATTATCATGGGCTGCCTGTACGATTATTTTGACAACATACAGGAACGTCAGCTTGAGGATGAGCTCAGCCTTGCGGCGGCGGCGGTCGAGGACAGAGGGGAGGAGTATCTCGAGAGCCTCAGCTCTGACCGTCATCGCATAACATGGCTGTCGGCGGACGGCGACGTCATATACGACACACGCGCCGATGAGGAGAGTATGGAAAACCATGCCGACAGGGAGGAAGTGCGAGAGGCTCTGCAGAGCGGGACCGGGCGAAGCTCGCGGTATTCCTCTACCATTATGGAAAAGACTGTGTATTATGCCAGAAGACTGAGCGACGGGACCGTGTTGCGTATTTCCGTCAGCCGCGCGACTGTGGGCAGTCTCCTCTTGGGTATGCTCCAGCCGTTTATCATCGTTCTTATCGTGGCACTGATACTTGCGCTCCTGCTCGCCAGAGGCATATCAAAGCGCATTGTCGCCCCATTGAACAAGCTGGACCTTGAAAACCCGCTGGAAAACGACACATATGAGGAGCTTGCTCCGCTTCTCGGCCGTATCAACCAGCAGCACACGCAGCTTGATATGCAGCTCAAGACGCTCCAGCGCAAGAACGACGAGTTTGCGCTGATAACCGGTAATATGAAAGAGGGCCTGGTGCTGCTCAACGAGAAAGGCGTGATACTGAGCATCAACCCCGCGGCGCAGCGGATATTCCACACCGACCGCTTCTGTGTTGGTCAGGACTTTCTGACGCTGGAGCGCGGGAGCGACGCGAGCCGTGCGATACAGGCCGCATTTTTGGAAGGGCACAGCGAGATACGTGTCGAAAGGGACGGACGGGAGTACCAGTTTGACATCAGCCGCATAGAATCGCAGGATGAGGCGGTCGGCGCAGTGCTTCTAGCTTTCGACATCACCGAACAGGCATATTCCGAGCGCAGCCGCCGTGAATTTACCGCCAATGTCTCGCATGAGCTCAAGACCCCGCTCCAGTCCATAATGGGCAGCGCAGAGCTGCTGAAAAACGGGCTCGTCAAGCAGGAGGATGTACCGCGCTTTGTCGGCCATATCCATACGGAGGCTGCACGTCTTGTGTCCCTGATAGAGGACATCCTGCGCCTGTCACAGCTTGATGAAGGGGTTGAGATGACACAGGAGGATGTGGACCTGTACGAGACGGCACAGGAGGTCGTGGGCTCACTGTCCAGTGCGGCGGAGGAAAAGAATGTCCGGCTGCACCTGACAGGCGAAAGCGTCCACATGCGCGGTGCTCAACGTCTCCTGACGGAGATCATCTATAATCTCTGCGATAACGCAATAAAATATAACAGAGATGGCGGCTCGGTGGAGCTGGATATCCGGCAGGGGGAAAACACGGCCGTCATAACCGTTGAGGACACCGGCATCGGCATACCGCCGGCGCACCAGCAGCGAGTATTTGAGAGGTTTTACCGCGTTGACAAAAGCCGGTCGAAACAGTCCGGAGGCACTGGGCTGGGCCTGTCCATCGTAAAGCACGCCGTGCAATACCACGGCGGAAGCATAGAGCTTGAAAGCCACCCTGAAGAGGGCACCAGGATAAAGATAACTCTTCCGAAAGGAAACGTGTAAACGGTAAGAGGGCTCCCCGCCTGGCGGGGAGCCCTCTTAACATGGAATTAACACAGAATTAACTTAAAGCTGATATACGGCTCGGCAGACAGCCGCTAAAATTTTATAAGAGGATTATTGTATATAGGAAACGGGGGATTATATGGAGACATTGAGAAGCAAAAAGGGCTTCATCTGCGACATGGACGGCGTCATATATCATGGCAACAGGCTTTTACCCGGCGTCAGGGAATTCGTCGAATGGTTGTATAAGGAGGACAAGCATTTTCTATTCCTTACAAATTCTTCCGAGCGTTCGCCGAAGGAGCTTCAGCAGAAGCTTGCCCGTATGGGGCTAGAGGTTGACGAGAGCCATTTTTACACCAGCGCACTTGCCACAGCAAAATTCATAAGCAGCCAGTGTCCGGGAGGAAGCGCTTATGTGATCGGTGGAGCGGGGCTTATCATGGCGCTGCACGACGCCGGGATAACGATGAACGACATTGACCCCGACTATGTCATAATAGGGGAGGGCAACGCATATAATTACGAAAATATACTCCGGGCTGTCAGACTGGTGCTCAAGGGAGCGAAACTGATAGGCACCAACAGCGACCTGACCGGCCCTACCGAGGACGGCATAATACCTGCCTGCCGGGCGATGATAGCGCCGATCGAGATGGCCACCGGACAATCTGCTTATTTTGTCGGTAAGCCTAATCCGCTGATGATGCGCACCGGCCTGCGCATACTCGACGTACACTCGGAGGATGCGGCGATGATTGGCGACCGTATGGACACCGATATCGTGGCCGGTATAGAAACGGGCCTTGACACCGTGCTTGTTCTGTCCGGTGTGACGAGCAGGGAGGATATCAAAAAGTTCCCGTACAGGCCGCGGCTGGTTCTGAATGGTGTCGGGGACATCGTAGGGAACAGCCCACAGAGCAGTGAGAGGGAGAGCGGTTAAAAAACGCCCTTCCTTTTTTCTTCGTCCGCTGATTGAGAAGCCCGCGTTTTCCGGTCTGAATGGCCGTGCGCGAACGGCGAAAATATGCGTCGCCCCGAACATGACTATCCGGGGCGATTTTTATGTTATCTGCCGACGATCAGCTTATGCTCATATAGCGGCTTTCTATCGTCTCTTTCTCATGCGGCAGGAACACATCCTCAATTATCTCGGAAAGGAAGATCTCGGCCTTGGCAAGATCACGCTCTGAAGGCCGCGCGATAGTCTCATTGTGCCAGGCATAGGGAACGCCAACGCGCCTTTGATCGACCTCCTGATAGGAATCAACAGACTTCTGAAGCAGATCGCGCGTGCTCTGCGGCACCGATATGCAAAACTCGGATGTCGGGTCTTCGATATATGCCTCGAGCAGCGGAGCTACCTCCTCCACGCTCGTATTGAGGGCCAGCGCGAGATCGTCCGTCATGTTATGTGAATGCTTTCTCTTGCTGATGCCGCCGCAGGCAAACTCGCCGATCACGGTGATACCCATATCTGTCATCATCATCTCCAGCAGCGACATGGACGCGAGTACCTCGGAGGGGCCTCTTCTGTTGCCGCCATAGGTCAGGAATATGATACCCTTGGACAGCGGGACACCGCGTCCCCACTGGGGCGCGCCGGTATCGCCGCCGATCTCCGCAAGTTGCTTCATGTTGGTATAGTTGCCCGCGCCAAAAGCCGCGAGCAGATTTTTTTCCGGAATTCCCCCGACAATGCCTGTCCCGACGATATAGAGATCATACCCCTCGATCTTAACAAAATGTGAAGCGTCTACGGCCTTGAACATATCTACCTGGAAACCGTAATGGACAAGAGTTTTTTCAAAGGTCTTTGCTATTTTTTCGGAATTGCCGCTGATGGTGGCATAGATAATAAGCGCCTTTTTCCCCGGTTCTGCTTTTCCATAGAGCTCGCTGTTCATGGTTTTCATAGTCATGCGCCTCCTCATTAAATATACCAATAGTATATATCTGAAAAGGAGGCCGGGAAACAATCAAAATCTCCGGAGAATATAGCAGAATCAGCGGTGAGCTCTCCAAAAAAATCTGACGATTTGAAAAGCGGGCGTTCAATCTGCACGCTGTTTGTCGCTGCGGACAGGTCCACCTCCGCCTCTCAGAAAGCTTCTGTATTTTGCGGGGCTTGTGGAATGATAACGCTGAAAGGCCCGGTGCATGGTTGTGATGCTGCCGTATCCTGCCATCTCGCTGATCTCCTGAATTGTGTAGTTTGTATTGAGCATCATTTCTTCCGCGAGGGAGAGACGAATCCTGTGTATATAGTCGCTCAGATATTTGCCCATACTCGCGGAGAAAGCGGACGAGAGCGTAGTCCTGCTCACGCCCAGCTTGTCGGCGATCATGACCGGAGAGAGATTTACGTCTCTGATATTAGCCTGTATATATTCCTGAGCTTCGCGTACCAGCGATGTGGAGGATGGGGTTGAGCGGCGGGTCAGCTTTGCAAGTATATCTTCCATCGTCTCAGTAAAAGCCATATTGAGCTCCCCGGCATCAAAAACCGTGCATAGCCGGATGCATATAGAGGACTCCTGCTCGGCAGAGATGGATAGTATGCACTGACGCGAAAGCTCGCGCACAAGCTCCGCCATAAACGCCTGTATGCGGATATTGAGATATGAAAGTGAGTACGGCTCGCATATCAGAATGTCGGAAAAGAGCTTGTCTACAATGTTGGAATAGTCGTCCCATCGGCTCTCTTTTATCGCGCTGAACAATTCCCCCATACGATGCAGGCAATTGTCAGGCCTGAAATCCTGATCGCATATCTGAACGGTCCTGGGCATATTGTCGGCCCATTTGCCGAGATATACTCTGAAATGGCGATATTCCGATATGCGTTCGTAAACATAGGGCAGAAGCTCCAGACCTTCAAACAGATAGCTTACATAGGCGCACAGCTCCAGCCCGAGCTCTCGTCCGCAGGCGGAGATTATATTGTCCAGATAACGCGCAAATGAGCTTTCTATGCCGGAGGCTCCCTCAATCTCGGACAGTCTCATCCTGGAATAGCTGCCGATGACCACGAGCTGGCCGTCTATTTCCGCGATGGTGGTAATACATCTGTCGGACAGGGCCTGCTCTATACGAATGGACAATGTGTCAAAAACATCGTCAAGCGAGGTGAACGAGGCCGTGTCGGAGATTTTCTCGATTGTGACAGCCGCAACTATAAGACAGCCGGAGGAGAGGTAGACTCCGTTTACCTCCAGCGGGATGAGAAGCCCATCCATCATTCCGGCCGAACGGTGGAGAAGCCGCGAAAGATATCGCGATATTATATGTTTTCTCTCCTCATCGCTGCGCGCGCGAAGATCATTGAGATTCGGAAGCCGCAGATTGGGGTGAGGGGAGTTTCTGTCCGCTTCCTGATTGCTCATTTTTCAGCCTCCTTACCTTGTTTTTTACTAATTATATCAATCCATCGAATGAATCGTCAAGTCGGGATACAATATGAAATTCCCCGGTCATTCAATTTGATAACTGCTGACAAATTGAGCCGCCGCGACGCTTCAAAATGATATGTTTGTTTTGATGCGGCTCTTCCCATATGACAGATATGACACCCGCACGGGGCGCTGTGATAATTGCCGCGGTGCTTACGAATGGAGTACCATTATTATATCAAATATTATATCAAATCAAGGAGGTAGTTCTAATGAGAAGAAAGCTTCTATCATTACTGCTCGTGCTTGCCATGGCGGCGCTTGCGCTGTGCGGGTGCGGCGGTGGCGAAACGCAGCAGGAAGACGAACAGCCAACCCCGGATGCGGCACAGACAGAACCTCCGGAGGAGACGGCGCAGGAGCAGGAGGACGAACCACAGCAGGAGGAAAACGCAACGGAGCAGGAGGCGTTTCAGCTTCCCATCCTGGAGGAAAACGAGACATTCACATACTGGACCATTTACATGCCCTCATCAACTCTGACATACAGTAATTTCAATGAGCTTCCCGTTGCGCAGGAGCTGGAAAACCTGACCAATATCCACATGGACTATATCATGACGCCTGCGATGAATGCGGTAAACAATTTTAACATCATGTGTGCGTCGCAGGACTATGCGGACGTTATGGAGAACGTCAACTCCTACTATATGAGTGGGGCGACAGCGGCTCTCGATGACGAAGTTGTCCTCGACCATGCACCGCTGGTGGAGGAGTTTATGCCGAACTATGAAAGGCTCATAGATTCGGATGAATCCTTCCGTCGGGATGTCACGATGGACGACGGTTCAATGTACGGCATCTTCTCGATTTACAGCGAGGATTATCCTGTGCCCTGGGGAGTAATGACCAGAAAGGATCTGGCCGAAAAGGTGGGTGTAGACGTCAATGACCTTATCACTTATGACGATTACCACGATCTCCTTACCAGATTCAAGGTTGAGCTTGGAATGACGAACGCGCTGATGCTCGACAGCAACGGAGGTATGCATAACTATTTTGCAGCGGGCTTTGGCGTCAGCGGCCCCAGCTCCGACACCAACATGAATCTCCAGTCATATTATGTCGTCGACGGAGAGGTCTTGTTTGGCCCAACTCAGGAGGGGTATCGGGATTACCTTGAACTTATGGCGCAGTGGTACAGCGAGGGCCTGATAGGCAGTGACTTTATACAGATGAGCGACCGCACGCTCAGTGAAGCAATAATCCTCAGCGATATGTGCGGAGTGCAGGTGAACCGCTATATAAATATGAACACCTTTGCCTCGCGCTCGGATAATCCCGACTTTATGATGTGGCCGACCCGCGATCCTGTTCAGAATGAGGGGGATGTTACACATCTGACCGAGGATTACAACCGTGTATCGATCTACACATGGAGCATATCCTCGACCTGCCGCAATCCGGAGGCCATCGCAAAATGGATGGATTTCTGGTACAGTGACCAGGGGATAGAACTGACCGGCTACGGTTTTGAGGGCAAGACCTTTAATTATGTTGACGGAGAGCCTGTGTTCACGGAGCTCATAACAGACAATCCAGACGGCCTGAATATGGAGGATGCGCTGACCCAGGAGGTCTGGAACAAGACCAACGGTTATGTCATCTGGGATAGGCAGATGCCCATATACACGGACAATATAAGGGCTGCTTTCGAGGTGTGGAGAGAGACAGCGGACAACAGCTGGGGATATCCGACCTCCGCGACCATGACCAGCGACGAATCGGTCGAGTATAATGCTCTCTATGCGGATATAGCCCTGCTGGTTTCGGAATTTACACTCGGCGTTATAAGCGGATCAACGGATATTTCGGAGTGGGATTCCTTCCAGGAGACGCTAAGCGGGATGGATGTTGACAGATGCGTTGAGATAAAACAGAATGCATATGACAGATACCTAAGCAGATAGTAGCAAAAACATATACGGCAAAATCCAAAACGGCGCACCGCTGAATACATCAGCGGTGCGCTGTTTATGTCCGGGAATAAAATGCCGTCCGCGCGCTTTCATCAAGCCGGCGCGGCCGGCTCAAAATTCAGGTCTGGTTCCGGCTGGGGAGACTCACCGTTGCCCGGCCCTCCTCATAGACGCTCCCGTCTATTGCCTCTATCCACCAGGCGAGATCGGCCAGATATTCGCCGTTTTCTATCCGCTTATCATATACCCGGGATCTTACGAGAGCGATATCCCTCTCAAGGCCGTGATGCAGGCAGGAACCCTGTCTGTCCGGCAAAACATCCAGAAAGCGCACTCCATAAGGGGACGGGGGAACCGTGTAGCCGTAATTTTTTAATGCCTCGGGGGGCATAATACCCCAGCTTATATTCTTTATCACCCCGTGATAGCCCATCCAGTTGTTTATGTGGCGAATCGCATACTCACGACCGAGGAAGTTTATCAGTATGCACCTCTCCGGAGGTACGGACATTGAGTCGTCATCCTGCTGTACGGGTGTGGAGCCCGCATGCATCGAACTCATCGCGCTGAGTGCCGATTCCGGGAATACGGGCCTTGACTGGCTGCGGCTGGGGAAGCGGTATATCCCGTCGTAAGGGTTCCGCACAAGCTTCTGCCGAAGTCCGGGATCGAGCATCTCATGCCTGAGCGTCCGACTGCCCATAAGGCCCATTCCAAAGGGAGGGATGGGATCCGGCGTGTCGTCAATCGGACCGTCCAGCGTCGGGTTCGGCTCGTCGCCTATTTCTACATCCTGCCAGTAGAGCGGCTTCTCGCCGCGAGGATCCTCGCGGCGCCATGTGTTTGTTATAAACTCCCAGTCGGAGTCCGAGTACTTCCGGTCCTCGCGCCTGTCCCATTCAGGAGCTATCCAGAAGGACCAGTCATCCGGGATATCGCCAGGGCTTTTGAACGTGGCGAGGTTTTCAACACAGCTGTATACGACGCTTGTCACCTTTTCGCCGTGCTGATTATATATGCTGCCCCTGTTGAGCATGGCAAAGGAGTGAAACGGCGCGCCATGTGCAGGCGTTATGTCGGCTATGCGTTTTTCATCCTGTACCATATACAGCGTATCGCCGATATATATCGGCCTGTGCGACGTCACGCTGTGGCTGAGCTGCGATACCAGGAGCCCGTCGCGTGCCCGTTCATCCACTGCCGACATGAAAGCGTCGTCAAAGGAGGCGTAGGTCATGCAGACGGGGATCCCGTCGTACCCGAGGCTTTTGGCATATTCCGGGTCATGCCAGAGCCTGTTGTCCGGGTCGTATTTATCGTGGTTATACATGACCATGACCTCGTCCGCTTCCAGTACGGGGCCTATGCCGGGCGTATCCTTCGGCAGTGAGCCGTTTATCAGAGCGGTGACGTCCACTGGTCCTCTGTCCTCAAGTGCGCGGACCATACTGCAATAATTATCCAGCGCTTTCAGCTCGCGCTTGGAGTATACCCCCGGGTATTGAAGTTTGAAATCGCTCATGGCGTAATACCTCCACGTTGAAATTGCCAGGCGCTATTTTGCGCCCTCAGGACCACCGGGACCGTCTTGTCCGTCGACATCCGGGCCGGGACCGCCCGCGAAAGCCTTTTTGAGCACGTCCTCCAGGACGACTCCCTCTTTTTCAAACACGCGGATATAATTTGCGCCGTTTCCGGGCTTGGGGATATACCACTCGGTGTGATTGAGGGTATCGTATGGTTCGGGAGGCAGGGGGTTGTACTGCGGCGCCTGCACGGGGCTGTAAGCCATATGCGTGGGGCCGGGTATGTCTATTCCCTTTGGCATCATCGGGCTCATCATTGTGTTTACGATGATGCCGGTTTCCATCAGGTCCCGATAGGACACAGCCGCAGGATTTTCGCAGTCCAGATCGGCGGAAAAGTCTTCTGCTACCTGGTTATGGAAGGTGCCCCAGTCGGCGGTATCGGGGTCATAGACCCAGTCGGTTCCATAGCGTTCCCACATGAAGCAGCCGGACTGATATCCGCGAACCGTCGTGTTGTCCGCCATTATGCCGGGCGTGTAGAAGCTTGCCCGCGCGCTCAGACCGTCCTCCGCAATCTCTATGACGCTGGTGGCGACCTGATGCATGCCGCACTGCCCCTGAAGATTTTTCCCCTCGAGCTCGGGGTATTTCTCAATGAGGGCGGCGTGCATTTTCTTCATCATCTCCTGCATCGGTCCCTCGCTCAGACCTCTGCTCCACTCCTTCTCGGCGTGGTCATAGCCGATGAGCGTGCCGAAGCTGTGCGTTGCACATATATCGCTCCGGTCGCACCAGTGCATGGGGGAGGGGTGCCCCGGCCGTTTCCTCAGACGGAAATTCCAGTAGCTATGCATCGCGTATTCGTATTCTATCTCATTGCAGCTTTCCGCGCAGTGTATCATCTCGGCAACAGATTTGTCAGCTTTCATTTTTGACCTCCTGGTATGCGTTTATGAGACTTAGCGCCTCGGGGCCGCAGCTTTGCTCCGGCGTCCATGTGTCATGCTCCTTCGGAAGCGGGGGAAAACCCTGATAGAGATATTTCCCGGAAAATGCAGTACAGGCTATCGTAGGCTCGCAGAACTGTCCCGCACGGGGGTCGGGCACATGATCGCCGGGTGCGATCTCGCTTCTGTATGTGGACAGGTCATCCCCCGCGCGCACGAACAGGTCGCAGCCCGTGAAAAAGCGCCATATCTTCCAGCCGTCGGCCTCCCGGGCAAAATCCATCGCGCAGTTTTCATTTATCCACCAGCCGTCGACGGTCCCGTCGGCGTTCTCAAAAGTCTCGTATGCAAAGACATTCCATATGCCGTATGCGGTCTTTCCGTCCTTTGCTACCTGAAGGGCCCAGGTGCTCATGGGATGTAGGGTGGCGCGATTCCTGCCGCTATCGGGAAACTCATCGACATAGAATCTGCGAATCTCGTCCATACCGACATAAAAACCGTTGTTGTATCCGTAGGAGGCGGAAGCGGCGTTGTCCGGCTGGCTGACCCAGAGTTCGCGCAGCTCGCGGTCATTATCCCCGTTGGCATAATAAAACGAGTGCTTCTGTGCCAGTTTTTTGCAGTCCTCAAGATCGTATACACGCAGGATACGGCTGCGCTCGTCTAGTTTGTTGTCGAACAGTACCATTATTCTCCCTCCTCAATACCGTAAGAAAATGTTTCGGAAAAAGTGTTATAAGGTTCCGGGACCCGGACCAGCGGAGCGTTTTTACGTCCGGGATAGAACGGCTCACGTATAGTGACAGGCACATTTGGCTCCGGCAGCGACAGGCCCTTCAAAGAGGCAAACTCCGCCTTCTCCTCGGAAGACAGGTCCCATTCGCGGCCCCAGTTCATACCGACAGGGCAGCGGATGTCGTCTATCATGCGAAGGTGCCAGACCTTCCATTCGCCGTTTTCCTTGACAAAATCGCCGGCTATATAGCCATATGCCCAGAAGGAGTAGGGGCCGTATTCATATATGTCGCTGTCCATGCCAATTACGCTCCAGATGCCTTTTGCCGTTTCGCCGTCGAGCGCGACCTCAACAAAGCCGCCGGAGAGAGCGTCAATATACAGCGAGCCGACGCCGTGCAGCTCTATCAGGCTTTTTTTGCCGAGATAATCGGGGAACAGATTCTGCATTAGTTCGCTGCGGCGGCAGGTGTTTTCATATACGGCATTGTAATAACCCTCTACTGCTTCGCGTCCGCGGTAAAACCCGTTACCAAGCCCGAGAACCGGCTCGTGCTCTTGGCACCAGAATCGGTCGAACAGCTCCTTTTCACGTCTTATGAGCTGGTAGTTTACATAGCGGCCCATAAGATTCTGGACCTCGCGCTGATCCATCCATCGCTCAGCGAGGGTCTCCGTTGAAATATTCCGATAGTCCATGTTGCCTCCTAATTGATCGAATAGTATACGCCCGAAGCCGGACGCGGCTTTCCATCAAGCGTCAGATAATAGTCCTCGATTATGTTCGAGATAAAGTTGAAAGCGTTCTGCTTGTCTCTCTCATTTGGCCGGTTCATCAGATCGTAATGCCACTGGGTCGAACCGAGCATCTCCTTACCGTCAATAGTTGTGTATACCATCACATCGTGACCGAAATGCCGTTCATCGGCGGCGGCCTCCCTGAGCAGGAGCATCTTTTCCTCGTCAAAGTCGCTGAAAACCGGGTTGTCAGGGTCGGAGACATAGGTCATGACATAAGTTGCGGCCTCGTCGACAAGGATGCCGAGAGCATTTGCCAGACCGTCCACCGCGGTGTGCCGCACCTCCCGGCCGGGACAGGCAAAATAGCCCACGGTCGGAATGCACTGAAGGTCCATATATATCTTCAGTACCTCCAGCGTGGCCATGCACTCCTGCGGCCCGGACATTCCGCCGGCGTAGGTGGTGAACAATATGCCGCGCTTGTCACTGCACAGCTCGGGGCTGCCGAACCTGTCACCGCGGAAAAGCTGGCCCGATTCCGGCTTGTACAGGCCGAGATATTCGCTCAGCTTGGAATATGGCAGCCCGGCCAGAATCGGCGAGCCCATGCATACGATATCAAAGTCATCAAAATATACCTTGTCCTCGGGGAATTTGGTTCGTGCGGTAATCTTTTGAAGGACCGCTTCCCAGCCGTATTTTTCAAAAGCCTGTTTGAACACCTGGACTATTTCCTCGGTGTTGCCGGAAAGCGAAGAATAGATTATAAGAGCCTTCTTTTGCAATTGACTGCCTCCTTTGCATATATATGTATATTATATAGGAGCGGCTTTTGCATTAAAATAGGCGTTGCGTTGTGTTGGTTTCCAATTTGAAAGTGCCGAAAACAGGCGCACGGCGGCGTCTGCACACCAAAAAGCGGGATAAGCTTGCAATCTGTCCTTTGATATGTCGATTTGACGAAGGCATACGCAGCAAAAAAACAACACGGAGAAACAAAATTCTCCGTGTTGTTTTATCATTTGATAACCTGTACTTTTATAAGGTTTGTGGTGCCCGTCCGACCTATCGGGACGCCGGCGGTTATAACCACGATATCCCCCGGCTTTACAACGCCCTCCTTGCGGGCGCTCTCTGCGCAGAGATAGAACAGCCGGTCGGTCGAATCCACAGAGCCGGAGAGATACGGCTGTACCCCCCACTCGAGCGCAAGCTGGCGCCGGACGCTGTCGTCGGTGGCAAAGGCGGCGACGATACATCCGGGACGGAAGCGGGAGATCATGCGCGCGGTATATCCGCCCTTGGTAGCTGTGAGTATGGCAGAGGCGTTCAGATCCATTGCAGTGGTACAGCTTGAATGGCTGATAGCGTCGCTGATCGTGCCGTTTGGCGTGAACACGCTTTCCCTGAACTTTTCCCAGTAGTCGCTGCTGGATTCGGCGGCGTTGACTGTCTCGACCATGGTACGCAGAGCCTCAATCGGATACTTGCCGGAGGCGGTTTCTCCGGAGAGCATGACGCAGCTCGTACTGTCAAATACGGCGTTTGCGACGTCGGAGACCTCCGCGCGCGTGGGGCGCGGGTTGCGTATCATGGAGTCGAGCATCTGTGTGGCGGTTATGACGAGCTTGCCCTTCAGTACGGCCTTTTTAATCATTTCTTTCTGCAGCGTTGGAACATCGTAAGCCGGTATCTCAACGCCGAGATCGCCGCGCGCGACCATGATGCCGTCAGAGGCGTCGATAATGCTGTCAAGGTTGTCTACGCCCTCACGATTTTCTATTTTTGCGATGATCCTGATGTCGGAGCCTCCACATTCACGCAGGACATTGCGGATATCCATGATATCCTGCGCCTTGCGGATGAAGGAAGCTGAGATAAAGTCAAAGTCGTTGTCCGCTGCAAACTTAAGATCTGCCTTGTCCTTTTCGGTTATAGAGGGCAGATCGATCTTCACATCCGGGATGTTGATACTCTTGTTGTTGGAAAGCTCCCCGCCGGTCACGACGCGGCAGCAAATGTCCTGTCCGATGATCTCCTCAACGGCAAGTTCTATAAGTCCGTCGTCTATGAGTATACGGCAGCCGGGGAACAGCTCCTCATGCAGGTTGGCGTAGGTAACGGACACGATATCCCCGGTACCGGGTACATCCCGCGTCGTGAGAGTGAATTTACTGTCCTGCGCCAAAAACACGGGGCCGTCCGTAAAGGTTTTGATGCGGATCTCGGGCCCTTTGGTGTCTAGTATGGTGGCCACGGGCAGGCCCAGGGAATCACGGACCTGCTTGAACTTGGTAAGGGTCGCCAGATGTGTTTCATGGGTCCCGTGTGAAAAATTGAACCTTGCGGCGTTCATACCGCCCAGCATGAGCTTTTCTATGATTTCAACGCTGTCGGATGCGGGACCTAGAGTGCAAATTATCTTTGTCTTTCTCATAATTCCCTCCCAAACATAATATAGACGTTACAATCGTTTGTGTTAAGTACATTACTATATTACACTTTTCCGGACGACTTTACAATAACTATTTTGGGTTGATTGTAAAATCAAGTTGAACACCTAACAAGAAAGTCCATAGCGACTTT
>CAZSRK010000010.1:0-56443 GCA_964609305.1 uncultured Oscillospiraceae bacterium | reverse complement strand
TACTTTTCTTGCAGGCGCAAGAAAAGTAACCCTACGGAGTTAAACCAGTTTCGTTTAGCAACCGCTTAATATAAAAGAGAAAACCTCCCCCTGCGGAGCAAACCGGTTTCGGATTATCCGACAGAGTAAAATACTAAAAGAGACAAAGGAAAAAACTTTCACCGCACCCGGGGGTATAGCCGCGGGACCGCGGGAGGGAGAAAGAGCCTGTTGTTGCTAAAAAAATCCCGCAACCTCATAGGCTGCGGGATTTCTGTTTTCTGGCGGAGATGGAGAGATTCGAACTCTCGAGGAGCTTTTGACCCCTACACGATTTCCAATCGTGCGCGCTCGACCAACTACGCGACATCTCCGTATCTGCTCAGCCTGTTTATTATAATCACGGATATCCCAAATGTCAATATGTTTTTAAATTTTTGACCACAGCGCGTCGGCGATTGACATGCCGGCAATGATACATATATAATCGATTATGAACCTTATCTTTTATGGAGGGATATCATGAAAAAAGGCACACGCGCAAGAGCGATGGCCATAAGCCTTGCCATTACGATAGTTGCGGGGCTTGTCATTTTTTTCTTTGAGCTGCCGGCGATAAATCTGCACAATCCCGGCTTTTACACGTTCATATTCCTGCTCTCTGCGATATTCTGCATACTGTCATGCCTGTTTATGGGTCTGTTCCGCGCCGGCAGCGGTCAGGAGGTATGGCAGAATATCAAAAAGAACTGTGCCGTGCCCGTCATAATATGCGCCGGGCTCCTGGTGCTTCTGGCGGTAGGATACCTCATTTCCGCGCCGATATTCCGCGCGGGGGCTTACCGCGACCTGCTGACGGTTGAAACGGGTGATTTTGCAACCGAGGTCGAGCAGATATCCTTTGACCAGATACCCATGCTTGACGAGGACTCTGCCGAGCGCCTGGGCGACCGCAAGATGGGCGAGCTGTCCGATCTTGTCAGCCAGTTCGAGGTCTCCGATGCATACACGCAGATAAACTACCAGGGCCGGCCTGTCCGGGTGACATATCTTGAATACGGCGACTTTTTCAAGTGGTTCAATAACCGGCAGGAGGGACTGCCGGCCTATATCACTGTCGATATGGTCACGCAGGAGGCAAATGTCGTGCGCCTGTCCGACCTGGGGCTGGAAGGCATGAAGTACTCTCCAAGCGAGCTGTTTTTCCGAAAACTGGAGCGTCATCTGCGCTTTAATTACCCCACATTCATGTTCTCCGACCCGACCTTCGAGATCGACGAGGAGGGGACTCCATGGTGGATATGCCCCAAGCTTGAAAAGACGATCGGGCTGTTCGGCGGAACGGATATAAACGGCGCGGTGCTCGTAAACGCCATAACCGGGGAGAGCGCGTACTATCAGGACATCCCGTCCTGGTGTGACCGCGTATATCTTGCATCGCTCATCATGGAGCAGTATGACTATCACGGTACCTATGTACACGGTTTCTGGAATTCCCTGTTCGGACAGAAGGACGTCACCGTTACGACCGACGGCTATAATTATATTGCCATGGGTGACGATGTGTATATGTACACCGGCGTGACAAGCGTCGGCGGAGATCAGTCGAATATCGGCTTTCTGCTTTCAAACCAGCGCACGAAAGAGACGACCTTCTATTCCGCCCCGGGCGCGGTCGAGCGATCGGCGCAGTATTCCGCACAGGGCGTCGTGCAGGATCTGGGGTACAAGGCGACATTCCCGCTGCTGCTGAACGTCGCGGGTGAGCCGACGTATTTCATGTCGCTAAAGGACGATTCGGAGCTCGTCAAGCAGTATGCGATGGTCAACGTCGCGCAGTATCAGATCGTTGCGACAGGCACGACCGTCGCCGAGTGTGAGAGCAATTACCTTCAGCTTCTGCAAAGCTCCGGGATAACACAGGAAGAGGATCTGCCGCAGACAGAGATAACCGGGACGATAGAGGAGATACGCTCGGCCGTGCTCGACGGTAATACCCGGTATTATATACGTCTGGAGGGCGACGATTTCTATTATGTTGTGCAGCTTGGCTCGAGCGAGCTTGCCGCCGTGCTTGACGTCGGAGACGAGATAGTTGTGACCTCGGCGGAGAGTGAGGGTGAGCTGCGCATGGCGGTGTCCGTACGCCGCGCGGATTAGACGAAAATAAACGGCATGCGAACCTTTCGCACGGTGCGCATGCCGTTTTTATATGCGGTGTTCATCAGGCTCTGTTCTTTTTTCCGAGTGTATATACTATCACACACAGCGCAATGAATACAATGCCAATTGCAAGCACAATGAGATAGACAGATATCCCGTCGTTCGCCTCGTCGATCTCGTCCGGCGTCCGTACCGAATCGTAGTCGGCTTCGATGAGCTGTATGGGCTCCCCGCGGCTGACCTGCTCAAGCTGCGCGTTCGTCGGGTCGGAAAGGCATATCCAGAAGTTTTTCCAGCCGTAATAATATGTGACGGCGCCCCACTCAAGACCGTTTTCGTCGGTCCAGCAGTCGACAAATTCGATGGACACACTGCCCATGGATTCT
Source organism: uncultured Oscillospiraceae bacterium (assembly GCA_964609305.1). Taxonomy (GTDB): domain Bacteria; phylum Bacillota; class Clostridia; order Oscillospirales; family Oscillospiraceae; genus CAKSXP01. The sequence continues at coordinate 53,915 of CAZSRK010000010.1, read as the reverse complement.
GTGATGCCGCTTATCTCAAGAAGGCTCTCGCCGGGCTCGCTGCCGGGATAATCCCAGACCACGACATCCATATCGGACAGCTCGGAAGCATCCCCGTCATAGTCGTAAAACTCGTCCCCATAGTCCTCGCGGAAGGCCTCGTAGTCGTAGACGAGGGAGAGGCTGTCCATGGGTGCCCAGCCGGAGTAGAAGGTGCTGTCCTCAGGGAACCATTCATAGTTTGGGACGGGGTTACCGTTGTCGTCATATGCAAACTGGATGACTCCCCAGAGCCTGCCGGAGCTGTCCTGAGTTGTGAAGGAGACGTACATCTCAAAACCGTTTGGCAGCACCGCGACGGCATTCCGTCCCCCAGGTGCAGTGTATAGGGTGACGGTACCGTCGCCCCCGTTCAGGATGTAGGAGCGCCCGAGGTAGTCGCATTCTTCGTAGTTTGCCTGATAATAATCGTCGGCCGGCTCCCATATAATGTCGGCAAATCCCTGTCCACACAGCCCGAGAATCAGGACGACGGACAGTATGCCGGTGAGCATACGTTTAAGCATCGTGATCAACTCCTCTTTCCTGTATAAGACGAGGAGCGCCGGGTAAAGTTTCATGATTTATAGACAGGATATTGAATTGTTTCTGCCGTTAAACAAAAATAATTATTGATTATGCTGAAATCATGTTGTAAAATTTCTACATGAACTATTTGTGAGGAGGTACACTATGAAGCCAAATGAGAAGTTTCCGCATCTTCTCTCTCCCCTGAAGGTCGGAACGCTGACGTTCAAGCACCGCATAATGTCGTCTCCGACTTCTCAGGCCGAGGTCGGGGAAAACGGGGAGCTTACCGCCGATAACATAGAATACTACCGCATGAGGGCGCTCGGTGGAGCAAGCCTTGTTACGATAGGCGACTGCGTCGTGGATCTTGACACCGGCAGAGGCCATCCGCTGCAGGTCGGTATGAATGAGCCGGCGGCCATGTATTCGCTGACCAAGTGCGCCGACGCCATCCACGCCGGCGGGGCGATGGCGGCCGTGCAGATCGACCACTGCGGCGAGCTCGGCTCGCCCGAGTTCATGCGCGGCGGCAAAAGCCCCATGGGTCCGACGGAGTTTGTCGATGAGTACGGCGATTTTATCCGCGGCATGACCGTCGAGGACATCGAGTACATAGCAGACCGCTATGCCGACGCGGCTGAAGCCGCGAAAAACTACGGCTTTGATATGGTCCAGGTGCACTGCGGTCATGGCTGGCTGATCCATCAGTTTATCTCGGAGCTGTCGAACAAGCGAACGGACGAATACGGCGGAAGTTTTGAAAACCGTATGCGTTTCCCACTGCTCGTGCTCAACCGCATACGTGAGCGCGTGGGGAGGAACTTCCCGATAGAGGCCCGCATAAGCGCAAGCGAGCTTCTGCCCAATGGTTACGGAATCGAGACTGGTATCGAGATAGCCAAGGCGATAGATGGCGTGGTGGATCTTATCCACGTCTCCGCGGGCACGCAGAAGGTGCCGTACTCCGCGGTGCTGATGCACCCGTCCATATTCTCGCCCGAGGCGCCTTTCGCCGATTTTGCAAAGGCGATAAAGGCCGAGGTAAAGACCCCCGTTTCGCTTGTCGGCGCCGTGCACGACCCTGAACTTATGGAGCGGCTTATCGCCGAGGGCTACTGCGATTGTGTCGCGCTTGGACGCGCCCTGGTCGCCGACCCGTTCCTGCCGAACAAGATCGTAAAGGGGCAGGAGCATCTGATAACTCCGTGCCTTCGCTGCCTTGACTGCGAGGGCAGCCTGCACGATACCCGCACGCTGCGCTGCGCGGTCAACCCCTTTGCCGGGCGCGAGGCGATGAAGCTGTGCGAGCAGCTGGCCAGACAGTCGCGGCGTGTGCTCGTCGCGGGTGGCGGCCCAGCCGGTGCGATGGCGGCCATCACAGCGGCCGAACGCGGGCATAAGGTAATCCTTGTCGAGAAGAAGGATCATCTCGGCGGCGCGCTGGAGTTCGCCGACAGCGTCGATTTCAAAATACAGCTCAAAAAACTGCGGCTGAGCCAGGAGGTCAAGCTGCGCGAGTATGGCGTGGACGTGCGTCTCGGCACCGCCTGCACTCCGGAACTGGTGCGCGAGATCGACCCCGACGTATTCATAATCGCCATCGGAGCGCAGCCGCTGCGTCTGCCGATCGAGGGACTCAATGATGAAAACGTCACATTCGGCGCCGACTATGCCGCCATGCAGAAGCTCGAGGGCGACAGAATAGTCATCTGCGGCGGAGGTCTGATAGGCTGTGAGACGGCGCTTCATCTTGCAAAGGACGGTAAGCAGTGCACTATTGTTGAGCTTCTGCCTCAGGTCGCGGGCGACTGCAACTTCATGCACCGCATGGCACTCATGCCGGAGCTTGAGTCCTGCGTCGAGATAAAGACGTCCCACCGCGTCGCGCGCATCGAGAAAAACGTGGTCTATGCGATAGACGAAAACGGTCAGGAGCGCAAGTTTGAGTGCGACGCCGTAATCGTCGCGATGGGGCTCTCGCCCAGGAGCGCGGAGGTAAACGAACTGCGCGGCATCGTGGCCGAGACTGTGGTAATCGGGGACTGTGCAAAATCCGGGCGTATACTCCATGCGACCAGGGCCGGATGGGAGACTGCGCTCAACATCTGATCAGGGCAATCAATTTATACAGAACGGGAGGAAAGACATGTTTACAACTGCCCAACTTGCAGACCGTTGGTATGACAAGAGAGAGATCCAGAACCTGGCCGGTAAATACGTTACCAGCCTTCTACTTATGCGTTATAAGGACATTTTCGATGATTTCTGGGCGAAGGATGAGGAAGTTTGCCTGAGCTTCAATGACGGCTCCTACGTCGGAGAAATGGCCGTGCGCGGCTACTATGCCGCCTCTGCGGAAAATACGTCGAAAAAATCTGAATTCATCAGGGGCCTGTTTCCCGAGAAACTCGGAAGCCTCAGCGCCGAGGAAATCTTCGGCGTCGGCCAGCTTCAGGCGTTGCCGATAACGACACCCGTTGTTGAGATAGCCGGGGACGGCCTGACAGCGAAGGGCATCTGGCATGTTCAGGGCTCCGACAACGGTGTGACGCAGTACGGACCGCTGTCCTACTGGACGCTTGGCTTCATATGCGTCGACTTCGTCAAGCAGGGCGACGACTGGAAGCTCTGGCACGTCCTGCACGCCGAGGATATCCACACGCCGATGGGCGAAAACTGGACGCAGCCGAAGCAGCATGAAGTCATGGACGGGTTTGAGGCGCTCGCCGAGATCAGTCTTCCCAAGTTTACGGTTGAGCGCGTCAACTATGTCGGATATTCCCCGGACAGGCCGTTTACGGTGCCGCCGCGCGTGCCCGAGCCGTATGAGACCTTTGGCGACACCTTCAGTTACGGTGTTTGAAAGGAGGCAGCATCAATGTATAAGCTCAGACAGTTTACAGACGACGAGGCCATACGCAGAGTATGGGACGTTGAGGAGATCAAAAACCTCATAAGCAGATATACATATTTTGAGGCCGGTAACAGGCGCGAAGAGGCACTGGATACCCTTTGGGTCAGCAGGCCCGAGAATACGGCCACTGCCTCTTTTGGCCGCAACTGGGGTTTTTTTGTCGGTATGGACAACATCCGCAGGTATTACCTCGGCGGCAACCGCTTCGGCGCTGTCGGTACGATGACGATGCATCCGTTTTCCACAAAGCTGCTGTACGTCGCAGAGGATGGAGAGACCGCACAGGGGCTGTGGATGGGCATTGGATATGAGGCTGCGCCCAACGGCGAGGGAAAGCTCGAGGGTAAGTGGGTCAACGAACGCATGGCGATCGACTTCAAGCGCGAGGACGGCGTCTGGAAACTCTGGCACGTCTTTGTCGGCACTAATTTCACAAATGTCGCTGGATTCCCCTATCCCGAGCTTGAGCTGAACACCGAGGCGCGCGAGTACCGTGACGGCAACCCTGCCTGGTACATGGTCGGGAAGGGCCGCACTGAAATGACGGCCGAGGTGGCAAAGTTTGACCAGATAATCGACTATCCCGAGCGCGAAGCCTTCCTGGCGGCAAAGCCGACCTACACCGGAGAGATATACACCGCTCTGTACAATGACCAGATTTCGTTCCCGCAGCTTCCGGTCAATTACAGGAGCTTTGCCGACACCACACCCTATACCTATGAGGGTTTCCGCGCTTCCGTCAGCACAGGAGAAGGGAGGACCATATAATGAAGCGAAATCTGACCACCGAGCAGAAGATCCGCAATGCGGTAGCCTGCCAGGAGGTTGAGAACCTCCACGCCCGCCACTGCTATATGCATTGCGGCGGCAGGAATATAGAGGAGATCGACAACTACTGGATCCACAGCGACGGTGTCTCCTGGGGCCACTCTTTCGGCAAATGGACGAGCTGGACCGGCGTTAAATTCGGCTGGGGCGGTTCGCTCGAGCGCAAGGGCACTAGCTGCTTCCTGCAGCTTACACAGGTCTGGCCGCAGGTCGCGGGACTTGACCCCCGGCCGCTGAGCGAGGCGGCAATGCACACTCTGGCGACGGATATCATAGAGGTCGCTGAGGACGGCAAATCCGCAAGGGCTTATTTCTACACCCCGGGAACCATATCCTCGACACTGAACATGAGTAAGCAGCGCGAGGGTTCATGGCTGTGGGAGCGCTATGGCATCGAGTATATGCTCGATGATGATGGTGAGTGGAAGTTTTATACCATCCAGGTCTGCCCCGATATCATGGCCGGCTTCGACGCGGGAAACCCCGCCGCAATGAGTTATGACATGTGCAAAAAGGGGATAGTGATGCCAGATGCGGATGCTGATGACAGCCAGATTCCCGGCGGCGGAGGGCCGAACGCCCCCATAACCGACGAGCCCGAGCATGTCCACAACAGCTATTCCATGACCCAGACCTTGCAAAATCCCGTGCCCTGGCCCGAACCCTATGAGACTTTCGACTACGACCACTCCTACAGGTACCGTGTGGAGGACTGGAAATGAAAAACGTTGTCCTTATCGGGATGCCGGGCACGGGCAAGAGCACCGTTGGCGTGATACTTGCAAAGCGCCTGGGCTACGGCTTTCTTGATACGGATATACTCCTCGCGCAGACGGAGCACAGACGCCTGCCGGAGATCATAACAGCCGACGGGTATGAGGCGTTTATTGCCATAGAGGGGCGCCTTGGCGAGTCGATAGACAGGGACGGCTGTGTGATAGCTACCGGCGGGAGCATGGTATTTTCGGAAAAGGCGATGGAAAACCTCTGCAGCAACGGCATTGCCATCTGGCTTGACACGCCGGTACAGGCGCTGGAAGAGCGCCTTGCAACGAGCCGTATTTCCCGCGGCGTCGCAGCGCCGGACGATATGACTGTTGCCGATATTTATAAGCAGCGCAGTCCGCTGTACGAGCGGTATGCGGACTTAAAGGTCGAATGTGCCGACGGCATAGACAATGTCGTGAGCACGGTCTTTGAACTGCTAGAGGGCAGAATTTGATAAAACAAACCAACGGCGCGGGGGATTTTATCTCCCGCGCTGTAACTTTGCTCAAACATTATTTTTAATCTTTCAATGGCAAAAAGACTATGTTATACTTGAAAATATTCAAATAATCAGCATCGGAGGAGAGAACGTTGAGCAATATTGGAACAAAATGTGTCCAGGCCGGATATACCCCAGGCAATGGGGAGCCGCGCCAGATTCCCATAGTGCAGAGTACGACTTTCAAATACGAGACCGGCGAGGCAATGGGGAAGCTGTTCGATCTTGAGGAGAGCGGATATTTCTATACCCGGCTTCAGAATCCCACCAACGACCACGTCGCCGCGAGGATCGCCGCGCTCGAGGGCGGCACCGCCGCGATGCTTACCTCTTCAGGACAGGCTGCAAATTTCTTTGCACTGTTTAACATCTGCTCCTGCGGCGACCACATCGTGTCCTCGTCCTCGATATACGGCGGCACGTTCAACCTTATCTCCGTGACCATGAAGCGCATGGGCATCGACGTGACCTTTGTACAGCCCAACGCAACGGCAGAGGAGATCGACGCCGCGTTCCGGCCCAATACAAAGGCCGTGTTCGGGGAGACTATCGCAAACCCTGCGCTTACCGTTTTGGATATAGAGACCTTTGCCGATTGCGCGCACCGGCACGGTGTGCCCCTGATAGTCGACAACACCTTTGCAACGCCCGTAAACTGCCGTCCATTCGAATGGGGCGCGGATATCGTGACGCATTCGACGACCAAGTATATGGACGGACACGGCACAGCGGTAGGCGGTGCCATCGTGGACAGCGGCAAATTCGACTGGAATGCGCACGCGGATAAATTCCCCGGCCTTACGACTCCTGACGAGAGCTATCACGGCATTACCTATACCGAACGCTTCGGGCTGGAGGGCGCGTTTATAACCAAGGCAACGGCGCAGCTTATGCGCGATTTCGGCGCTATACAGTCGCCGCAGAACGCTTTCCTGCTCGGACTTGGGCTTGAGTCGCTGCATGTCCGGATGGAGCGGCACTGCAGCAACGGTCAGGCGGTGGCCGAACATCTTGAAAAGCATTCAAAGGTAGCGTGGGTCAATTACTGCGGTCTGCCCTCAAGCCCTTATTATGAACTTGCGCAGAAATATATGCCGAACGGCTCCTGCGGCGTCGTCTCCTTTGGCCTCAAAGGCGGCCGCCAGGCCGCGGAGACGTTTATGGCAAAGCTAAAGATCGCGCATATAGCCACTCATGTTGCCGACGCACACTCATGTGTGCTCCATCCCGCAAGTACTACGCACCGACAGATGAACGACGAGGAGCTCATTGCCGCCGGTGTTCCGGCCGATCTTGTGCGCATGTCCGTCGGGATCGAGGACATAAACGACATAATTGAGGATATAGACAATGCTCTTGCCTGCGTGTAAACGGGGTGATATAGATGCCGATTAAGATCCCAAACGCACTTCCTGCCCGGACGATCCTTGAGAACGAGAACATATTCGTTATGACGGAGACGCGGGCGTTGACGCAGGATATCCGACCTTTGCGTATAGCGCTGCTGAACCTGATGCCGACAAAGATCGTGACCGAGACCCAGCTTAGCCGTCTGCTCGGAAACACACCGCTTCAGGTGGAGCTTGAGCTGCTGCAGGTGAGCAGCCATAAGGCCCGCAACACTCCGCAGGAACATATGCTGGCCTTCTACAGGACCTTTGACGAGGTAAAGCACGAGTATTTCGACGGCCTTATCATAACCGGTGCGCCCGTGGAGAAAATGCCCTTTGAACAGGTGGAATATTGGCCGGAGCTGTGCGAGATCATGGAGTGGAGCACAACGCATGTACACAGCACATTCCACATCTGCTGGGGAGCGCAGGCCGGGCTGTATTACCACTACGGGATACCAAAATACGACCTGCCAAAAAAGCTCTTCGGCGTGTTCAAGCACCGTGTGGTATATAAAAACCCGATACTCCTGCGCGGCTTCGATGATATTTTCATGGTACCGCACTCCCGCCACACGACGGTGCTCAGAGAGGACATCGAAAAGGTGTCTTCGCTGAAGATACTGTCCGAGTCCGATAAGGCGGGCGTATATGCCGTCGCGGCGCATGGCGGCCGCCGGATATTCATAATGGGCCATTCCGAGTATGACCGTGACACTCTCCTGACCGAGTATCTGCGCGATAAAAACGCAGGGCTGCCGATCGAGGTGCCGGAAAACTATTTCCCGGAGGACGACGATACCAGGACGCCGGAGATGACCTGGCGCTCGCACGCAAATCTCCTGTATTCAAACTGGCTAAATTACATCGTCTATCAGGATACGCCGTATGACGTCAACACAATACAGAGCCTTCGCAGCGGAGAATGAAAAAACGCCCCGGAATGGCAGAGGAGCATAAAGAAATATTACAGAAATACTGACCTATGCCAAGTGGATAGGAAATAAGAAAACTCTATGTGAATGGATGAACCATTCGCATAGAGTTATTCTTTTGCTAATTTCAAATTATCAGCGTCTGCAGGATGCACAGCCGTCACCGAAGGGGACGATCTTGGGAGCTTGAGGGTTATCCTTCAACAGGTATTCTGGTTGGTACAATCCGGTCATAATTGCAAAACATATTCATGTTTGCATTGCTTGCCGTTTTTGCTATCTGTAAAATCTCAAACAAATTACTTTTTCTGCTTTTCAAGCTTTTTACACAATGCCGTCTAGCAGATGACCACGCAAAAAAGCAATATATTATAGCATCACTATTGGCTAAGTCGATTTTCTATTTATTTTGGCTTGGGGAATGTTTTATATTTCCACCTTACCAGCCTCTTGACACTATGTCCGGTTTCGGATATATTTATAATGTCCGAATACGTACAAGGAGAGGCGATGTATGAATCGTAAGAAAGTGAGAAGCTATAATTATATGATGAGTGAAATCAATTCTATCTATCACGATATTGCCGTTCGTATGGGTATATCTGACAGTGTGCAAAGTGTTTTATATGCCATTTGCGAGAATGGAAACAGGTGTCTGCAAAGCGATATTTGCAAGCAAACAGGCATCAGCCGACAGACAATCAACACGGCAATCCGCAAGTTGGAGAAAGACGGAATCGTACATTTGAAGCAAGGCCGGGGCCGCAATACTATAGTTTGTTTGACGGAAAGCGGAAAGGCTTTCGCCAACGAAAAGTCCCGCCCGCTATTGGAAATCGAGGACGCTATTTTCAGCAGTTGGACAGAGGGCGAACTGAGTCTTTATCTTGAACTGACGGAGCGATACCGTGATGCGTTAAAAGCAAAAGTGGAGGAACTATGATCGAAGATACGAATATCAAATATCAATGCCATGCCTGTGGCTGGGCTCTTGCTGAAAATGAGCCGGACGGGGATTGGGCGCACTGCCCGAACTGCCTTGCCGGCGTGCATGAGGAAGATGAGGAAGGCTATGAGTGCGGGGGAACCTTACAGCCCATCAGCATTTGGGTGAAATCTGACGATAGCTGGGAAATTTTACAGCGATGCAGCCTGTGTGGAGAAATCGTGGTTTCTCCCATGTCCGAGGACGACAGTCCGATCAAACTTCTGTCTTTGGCCATAAAGCCGCTATCTACACCGCCGTTTCCGATTGAGAAGATGGAGGAAATGACGGCCATGATGGGCGGTCAGGGAGATGTAGGAGGATATTACGATGAACAGAGAAAATAAACGACGAAAGTATGATAAGAGTTATTTCAAAAAACACCCCTGTCTTGACCCGTTCACCTGCAAGGTGTGCGGCAGGCTGGTCACGCCGGATGGAGCCGGAACGGAGCACCGGAACCACTGCCCAAACTGCCTGTCCAGCGTCCATGTGGATGAAAAACCGGGGGACCGCGCTTCGGATTGCCACGGTGTGATGGAGCCTGTTGCGGTATGGGTGAGGAAAAGTGGAGAATGGGTCATTATTGATCGCTGTAAGGTATGCGGCAAATTCAGCTCCAACCGCATTGCGGCGGACGACAACCCCATGAAGCTGATGGCTATCGCATTACGTCCATATGGAAGTGAAACGATTGCTAAAATCAATGTGCGGAATATGGCGTCCTCTATGGAAACGCAGGGATAAAGAAACCGCGCAGCATAAACGGAGGATTTATTGATGAACAGACCTTATATTTTCTGCCACATGATGGTTTCCCTCGATGGCAAAATCATGGGCAATTACATGAATACACCGGAGGGAACCGTTGCAACGGATATTTTTTATAGCATCGCATTTGGAAAGAACCCGTCATACCAGCACCAGGGCTGGATGTGTGGCAGAGTGACCAGCGACGACAACTTTACCTTCTATGAAAAGCCGGAGCTGGACGAAACTGCGCCGCCAGTGCCGGTGGGAGATTTTGTTGCCGCAGCCGATGCGGCCAAATACTATGTATCTGTGGATACCTCCGGTAAGCTGGGCTGGAAGCAGAACCATCTCACTTATGTGGACACTGATGCAAATATCATCGAGGTATTGACCGACAAGGCTTCCAATGCCTACAAAGCATTTTTGCGAAAGCTGGGGATCTCTTACATTATTGCAGGCGACCAGTCTCTGGATCACGCTTTGGCTATGGAAAAGTTGAAGAATCTGTTTGGAATTGAAACCCTGATGCTGGGCGGCGGTGGTGTCCCGAACTGGTCGTTTTTGCAGGCCGGGCTTTGCGATGAACTGAGCGTTGTGATTGCTCCTACCGCAGATGGTTCTACAAAAACTCCCGCTCTATTCACCGCAGCAGGAGAAGCTGACGAGAGTAGTCCCATCGGGTTTGAACTGACCGAGGTCAAGGTGATGGATGGCGGATGTGTCTGGCTCCGCTATAAGGTCAAGGGAAAGGAGAACTGAGCCATGAGCAAAAAAATCGTAGTATTGGAAGGCAGCCCCCGCAAAGGCGGCAACACCGATCTGCTTTCCAACGAACTGATCCGGGGCGCAGAGGAAGGCGGACATACTGTAACAAAATTCTATCTGGCACAAAAGAATATCCATCCCTGCATGGGATGCAATGTCTGCCGCCGGACGGAGGAACATAATTGCGTTTTCAAGGAAAAAGACGATTTTGAAGAGATAGTGCAGGCCGTCATTGCTGCTGATGTTTTGGTATTGGCTTCTCCTGTGTATTTCTACGGCATGACTGCACAAATGAAAACAGCTATTGACCGGTTTTACGCCAGAGAAGACGAAGTCCACGACAAAACCGCTTACCTTGTGACTACCTGTATTGCCCCCTCCAAAGAATACATAGAAACCATTACTGCCTGTTTCCGTGGATTTATTTCCTGTTTCCAAAATCTTCAGGAGGGCGGCATCATCGCCGGTTTTGGTACAAGGAATAAAGGGGATGTGAACAACAGTCCAGCTATGAAGGATGCTTATCACTTAGGACAAATCTATTTGAAATTATAATGTAATTTGGCTTGCTCATTCAACATCCCGGACGTGTGTACTCCTATGAAGTGATTTTGCACTTGGTTTGGCGTGAGGATCACAGTTCCTATTCCCGCTAGGTTATCAAAAACTACATAAGCAACCTATGCCGGAAGATGAAGGTTGCTCCGTATGTTCCGGAAGGATTTCAAGCTGGAAATGCTGGCGCAGGACGAGGAAAGCCGCAAGGCAGAACTGGCTGAAAAACAGAAAGCCCTCTCCGGGGCGAAGAAGCGGATGGAGGACATGGACCGGATTATCCAGCATATCTGTGAGGAAAATGTACTTGGCAAGCTGTCTGACAGCATGGGACGCTGCCTAAGTAACGGGGCGTCTTTTCCCGTCTCGGGATGTTTTTACCACCATTTCCAGATGAAAAAACCTCTTTCAGAGTATTGACAAATACCCCATGGGGGTATATAGTTGGGTATGATAAATATACCCTGAAGGGGGGAGCAATAATTGAAAGAAGAAACCTATGTGATCGGAGGCATGTCCTGTGCGGCCTGTTCCGCCGCGGTCGAGCGCGTGACGCGCAAGATACCGGGCGTGGAGCGCAGCGACGTCAATCTGACGACAAACCGGATGACAATAGCCTATGACGAGACCCAGGTCACACCGGAGCTCATCATCTCCAAGGTCGAAAAGGCCGGGTTTACCGCAAGGCAGAACGACAAGCGTCAGGAAACCGTTTCGCTCGAGGACGAGGAAGAGCTGGAATATAAGGCCCAGCGCAAGCGCATAATCGCAGCGGCCGCGCTGTCAGTTGTCCTGCTTTATGTTTCGATGGGGCAGATGCTTGTGGATAACCTGCCCATGCCGGACATTTTTTCCATGCACACACATCCCGTCAACTATGCCCTTTTGCAGCTTTTGCTGACGATACCGATACTTTATTGCGGACGGAAGTTTTTTACCGTCGGGTATAAGGCGCTTTTTCACCTGAATCCGAATATGGACACTCTTGTCGCGCTCGGCAGTACCGCATCGTTTGTGTACAGCGTTGTCATGACCTTTCTCATAAGCGATACGCCTGGACACGTTCACCATCTGTATTTTGAATCGGCGGCCGTCGTCGTAACGCTTGTCATGCTCGGAAAGCATCTGGAGGCCGGCAGCAAGCAGAAGACAAAGGGCACCATCAAAAAGCTGACGGAGCTGCGTCCTGAAACGGCGCTTTTGTATGTAAACGATGTTGAGACGGAGGTGCCGGTCGACACTCTGCGTGTCGGTGACATTATCCTTGTCAAGGCCGGTGCCCGTGTCCCGGCGGACTCCGTCGTCATAAACGGAGCGGGCAGCGTGGACGAATCCATGCTTACGGGTGAGAGTATGCCCGTCGATAAGTCGGAGGGCGACGAGCTCACCGGGGGCAGCATGGCGGTCTCCGGCGCAGTTTATGCCAGGATAACGCGTCTTGGCGAGGATTCGACGCTGTCGGGCATCATCCGTCTGGTCGAGGACGCGCAGGGGCGCAAGGCCCCGATATCAAAGATCGCGGACAAGGTCGCCGGCGTGTTCGTACCCGTCGTCATGGCGATAGCGGTCATTGCTGCCGCGGCCTGGCTGATAGCCGGACAGGAGCTGTCTTTTGCGCTTCAGGTGTTCACGGCGGTACTCGTTATCGCGTGCCCCTGTGCCCTGGGTCTTGCCACTCCGACCGCGATAATCTGTGGCACGGGCCTCGGCGCGGGAAACGGTATACTCATGAGAAACGGTGAGGCGCTGGAAACGACCCATAAGATAACCACCGCCGTCCTTGACAAGACGGGGACTGTGACCGCCGGCAAGCCCTCGGTTACAGAGGTCATTTCTCTGAATATGCCCGATGCGCAGCTTTTGGGCCTGTGCGCATCCGCCGAGCGCCTGAGCGAGCATCCGCTTGCAAAGGCGATCGTGGAGTACGCACAGGAGCAGGGCACGGAAAAGACCGAGGTCTCAGATTATGAAACGCTCACCGGCCGCGGCGTATCGGCAAAGCTGCCCGACGGCCGGGAGATCTGCGTCGGCAACGCGCGCCTGATGGCCGAGCGCGGCGCGGATATAACTCAGCTCCAGCCGGATTTTGAAAGGCTCTCGTCAGAGGGACAGACTCCGATGTTTGTGTCCGTTGACGGAAAGGCCGAGGGCCTTGTAAGCGTCGCAGACACCGTCCTGCCGACCAGCGCGCCGGCCGTTGCCGAGATGAAGAAGCAGGGGCTGCGCGTCGTGCTGCTGACGGGCGACAACAGGGCCGCGGCAGAACACATCGCCTCCGTCGTCGGCGTGGACGAATGCATAGCGGAGGTGCTGCCGCAGGACAAGGCCAGCGTCGTTAGCAAGCTTCAGGAGCAGGGCGAGATGGTCATGATGGTCGGCGACGGTATAAACGACGCTCCCGCGCTGGCGCAGGCGGACGTCGGCTGTGCTATCGGCGGCGGAAGCGATATCGCGATTGAATCGGCTGATATAATTATTATGAAAAATGACCTGCGTGCCGTTCCGCGCGCCGTCAAACTCAGCCGGTTAACGATACGAAATATAAAGCAGAACCTGTTCTGGGCCTTCTGTTACAACACGATAGGCATACCCATTGCCGCGGGGATCCTGTATCCCATCAATGGGATGCTTCTAAACCCGATGCTGGCGGGACTTGCAATGTCACTCAGTTCCGTGTGCGTCGTTACTAACGCTTTGAGACTCAGGGGGAAAAAGCTGTGAACGTTTGCTGCTGCGAAAACAGGCAAAAACACCGTACGGATGATGAAAAACGAGCTCTGGCCAACCGTCTCAGCCGTATAGAGGGGCAAATACGCGGGCTCCGCGGTATGCTGGACAGGGATGCCTACTGCACTGATATACTGACCCAGGTATCCGCTGTGCAGTCGGCGATCAACTCCTTTTCCAAGGAGCTTTTGGCAAGCCACATACGCTCATGCGTGGTTGACGATATCAGGCAGGGCAAAGACGAGGTTGTAGACGACCTTGTCACGACCCTGCAGAAATTAATGAAATGAGGTTTTGAACAATGACTGTACTGAATGTACCCGATATGCACTGTGAGCACTGCGTTTCCCGTATAACAAAGGTGCTTGACGCCGCCGGGATGAAGTTTGAGGTCTCGCTTGATGACAAGACCGTCTCCATCATCGAGGGCGATGTAGGAAAGGCCGTGGAGGAACTTGACGACCTCGGCTTTGAAGCAAAAGCGCAGTAAAGAAAAAAGCGCCATCGAACAGCGTTCGATGGCGCCTTTTTCTTTTGGTATCAGTCGACCATAAGCAGTCCGTCGAGGACCAGAGCGCCGCTTTCATAGCCGTTTTCGACCTCCAGTTCGAAGGCATATCCGTCCTGGTTATTCAAATGCAGCCAGAACTGCCCGCCGTCGGCGGTCTGCGCGAGCACCCACTGCACATTGTCGGTCGCCGTGAGTGTAAGGCCGGTACCGGCGGGGATAAGGCTTCTTTCGGAGTCCGTGCTGCGCTCGGCATATCCTGCCACCGGGGTCAGGACCGTCACAGAGCTGCCCTGACGGTCAGGGAAGGGATAGTAAAGTTCCTGCTCGATAAGATCAAAGCGCTGCCCGCTTCCCGGCGTCCAGGTTGCGGGCGCCCACCAGGTCTGCAACACGCTGAGCCTGAGATAGGATCCGACGGTGCCATCGCCATTGAAGGTGGTGTCCGATGTGCTGGAATCACCGTTGTATACAAAGCCGGGTATGTATCCAATATAGCTCAATTCGCCGCCGTCATAGCGGAAGAAATAGGTAACATAGTCGTCGCTCGGCCCGTAGTCCATTATGGCTATCTCGAGTGCGCTGTCCGAGGTGTCAAGGTCGGTCACGGCCCAGTAATCGGTAACGAGCCAGTCGGTGAAAAACTAGCCGTTATATACGCTGTCCTTATATTCCTGCCCGTTGATGGTCAGGGATTCAAACTCCATAGACATCTGCTCGTCATCTGCGCTGGGGGTGTAGACTATCGTTTCCTGAGAGCCGTCGCCGTCAAGATCGATTGAGTAAGACTGTCCGCATTCGATCACTACGGGAAATTCCTGCACGGCGGAATCATTTCCGGAGCCGTCCGCAGGGTCTGACGTTTCCGGCTCGTCAGATGGGTCGGGAGAACTGGTCGGGTCAGAGTCGGGCTCCTGCGTCACGTCGGGCTCCATCGGTTCTTCGGTCTGGCTGTCTTCAAGCTGTGCGTTTTCGTCGGTTTCCGCCTGCTGTGTGCAGCCGCACGCGAGCGCAGCTATCAGAAGCAGCGACAGCGTGGTTATAAGTATTCTTTTTTTCATCTGGAAAACCTCCTTTGGAAAAGGCCGGGACGGGGCCGATTTCCATACCGGCCCCTTCCGTGTTCAGAGAGATTCAACGGCGCGCATCATGCCGTTGAGCCAGTCTCCGTCAAAACTTTCGATGCTGCCTGAGTCGCAGAGCTTTGCCAGCTCCGGGTCTATGGGCAGCTTTGCAACGTTGGGGATGCCGTATTCGGCGGCTATCTCGTCGGCCCTGCTCTCGCCGAAAATATGGTGTTCGCTTCCGCAGTCGGGACATTTGAAATAACTCATATTTTCAACAAGACCTATTACCGGGATACCCAGCATGGACGCCATTTTGACGGCCTTGGTCACGATCATGCCGACGAGTTCCTGCGGAGAAGAGACGATTATAAGCCCGTCCACCGGCAGTGACAGGAACACGGTCAGCGCGACGTCGCCGGTGCCGGGAGGCATATCCACGAACATATAGTCGACTTCGCCCCATATGACGTCGGTCCAGAACTGCTTGACCGCACCGCCGATGACGGGGCCACGCCAGACGACGGGGTCGGTGATGTTCTCCAACAGGAGATTGAGGCTCATAACGGCGATGCCGTCTTTGGTATGGACGGGGATGATACCTGTCCCATCGCTCATCGGACGCTGTGAGACGCCGAAGGCTGTGGGGATGGACGGCCCGGTTATGTCGGCGTCCAGGATTGCCGTTTTGTGCCCGGCGCGCGCGGACAGCACGGCTATCATTGATGTGACCAGGCTCTTTCCGACGCCGCCCTTGCCGCTGACCACACCGATCATTTTCTTTACCTGCGTGCCGGCGTGCGGCTGTGCAAGCAGGCTTTCGGGCTGGCGGTCAGCGCAGCTTTCGCCGCAGCTTTCGCCGCAGCTTCCGCAGTCGTGATTACAAGCTTCGCTCATGTCCTGATTATCCTCCTGAAAGATTTATATACAGTATACCCGTCCTGCGCGGATAATTCAACCGCATGTGGACAGGAGATAGTCCGCCGCCTCGATATATCCGTCAAAGCCGCGGCCGGAGATGGTCTTTACGCAGGCGCTGCGTATATAAGAAACGCGGCGGAACGGCTCGCGCGAGTCCACGTCCGAGATGTGCACCTCGACGGTGGGGATACCGACGGCCTTGACTGCATCGAGAAGTGCGATACTGGTGTGCGTGTACGCCCCCGGGTTTATGATTATGCCGTCCTGTGTGCCGTAGGCCGACTGTATCGCATCGACGAGCGAGCCCTCGTGATTGGACTGGAAAAACGTGACTGTGACTCCATTATTTTCACAGTGCTCGCGTATCATCGTAACGAGATCATCATAAGTCCCGCGTCCGTAAATACCAGGCTCCCGTATGCCGAGCATGTTCAGATTCGGTCCGTTTATAACTAAGAGTTTCATGTCCCAAGAAAATCCTCCATGATTTTTTCGACAGCCGCGGAAAGGCTGCCGTTGTTATCGACAACGAGGTCGCAAAGCGCGGAGTAGACCGGAGTGCGTTCTTCCCGTATACGGCGCAGCGCATCGACGGATGATGACAGCGGACGGCCATCTGTCGCGAGTGATTCTAGTCCTCTTTCAAGAAGATAGATGCGTCCGTTCTGGCGCAGGGGAGCGTGGTTGCGCCCGTCCATTGGCAGCCCGCCGCCCGTGGTTATTATAACGCCGCTTTTCGCACCCAGCTCGGCGGTCACCTCGTGCTCGAGCCGGCGGAAGTGCTCCTGCCCAAATTTTTCAAAGATGTCGGGGATACTCATCCCATTGCGCTCGACTATGACCTGATCCGTGTCATAAAGATCCCTAGACAGAAGTTTGGACAGTTCCTGTCCGACGGAGGTCTTGCCGCTGCCGGGCATTCCGATGAGCACGATGTTTTCTATGCTGCGGGAGATCATTTGGCAGACTCTGTCTGTCTCCTCCGGCGGGATGGAAGAGCCAGTGTAAAGCTCGTCGGCGAGCCTTGCCTGCTCAACGAGCATCACAAGTCCGTCGCTGTGCGGCAGGCCGAGCTTCTCCGCCTCCAGAAGAAGAGCGGTGCGCCGCGGGTTATACACGACGTCAAGTACACCGCAAAGCCCGTCAAAGCGGGAAAGATCGATGGGGCTCTGCCTACAGTGCGGATACATCCCGACGGGCGTTGTGTTCACGATAATCCCGGTGTCGGCGTGTCTGCCGTATACGTTTTCATAGTTTGTATCGCCAGAGCGGGAGACAAGCACGACCTCGGACGCGCCCCGATCCCTGACGACGGCGGACGCGGTCTTTGATGTTCCGCCGGTGCCCAGGATAAGCACTTTTTTGCCAGAAAAAGAGATGCCGGCCCGGTCGGCCATGAGCGCAAAGCCGGAGTAATCCGTGTTATATCCGCGCAGCACTCCGTCGTCACTGGCGACGACCGTATTTACACAGCCGATTGCCTTTGCGCGGTCGTCAATCTCGCCGCAATAGGGCATGACCTGTGCCTTGTATGGTATGGTCACATTGATGCCGAGAAAGTCGCGCAGCGTCATAAAGCTATCGAGCTCATCGCGAGGGACCGGCCTGAGTATATAGTCATCTACGCCGAAGGCTTTGTGTATTGGCACGGAGTAGCTGTGCCCGAGTTTTTCACCGATCAAACCATATTTCATCTGCCTGAGACCTCCGGGAAAATTGCTTGCAGTTAAGCCTACCACCAGCATAAGGCAGTTGTCAATACCTGTTCCGTCAATATATTTTTCCCGGCTTTTGCACGGGTTTGCATACGTTTACGATTTGACAGGGACGTATATCAGGAGTATAATCCCAATTAACAGGGCACAATATGTGTGTCCGGCAAACGGAAATCAGCCGGCCGCGGCCGGCACCCAAAATGGCAATCAGGTCCGCAGTTTCGGACAAAACCAATTCCGGCAGGCAGACAGGACAGACACAGCCGCAGGCTCTGCGCGACGCAGGGCGCAGGCAGCGGCAGGTCGGTCTTATTTTTCCATGCCCTGAGCCGGTACATATCACTTGAAGAATAAGGAGAAATAAATCTACAATGGCATCAAAACTGAAAATAATACCGCTCGGTGGTCTCGGAGAGATAGGAAAGAACATGACCGCGTACGAATACGGCAAGGACATTCTCGTCGTTGACTGCGGTCTCGGTTTTCCGGATGATGAGATGTACGGAGTTGACATCGTGATCCCCGACACGACGTATCTAAAGCGGAACCGCGACAGGATACGCGGCGTTGTGCTCACGCACGGACACGAGGACCATATCGGGGCGGTGCCCTACGTCATGAAGGACATAAGCGCGCCGGTATATGCAACGCGGCTCACAGCGGGACTTGTTGAGATAAAGCTCGAGGAGCACGGGATGCGCGACCAGGTTGAGCTTGTTACGCTCGAGGCCGGAGAGACCTTTGACGCCGGCTGCTTCAAGGTTGAGCTGATCCATGTAAACCACAGCATCGCCGATGCTGTCGCGCTAGCCATACACACGCCGCTTGGCGTCGTGATACACACTGGTGACTTCAAGATCGACGTAACGCCCATACAGGGCGGCATCGCCGACCTGGCGCGGCTGGGCATCCTGGGAAAGCAAGGGGTCCTGGCCCTTTTGAGCGACAGCACAAATGTCGAGCGGCCGGGGTATTCCGACTCCGAGAGCAAGGTTGGAAACCGTTTCGACCAGCTTTTTAAGGGCTGTGACAAAAGGATCATAGTAACGACCTTTGCCTCCAACGTACACAGGATACAGCAGATAATTAATATCGCCGCCAAATATAAGCGCAAGGTCGGCATCACGGGGCGCAGTATGGAGAATATAATGCGCGTTTCAACGGAGCTCGGGTATATGAAGGTGCCCGAAAACGTGCTTGTCGACATGAACCAGCTTAAAAACATCCCGAGGCATAAGACGGTCGTCATAACCACCGGCAGCCAGGGTGAGAGCATGTCGGCGCTGTATCGCATGGCTTTTTCCGGACACAGACAGGTTGAGATCGACGCCGGCGACCGTGTCATTATATCCGCCTCGGCAATCCCCGGCAACGAGATAACGATAACCCGGGTGATAGACGAGCTGTTCCACAAGGGCGCGGAGGTAATATACGACAAGCTTGAGAATCTGCATGTCTCCGGCCACGCCTGCCAGGAGGAACTTAAGATGATGCTCGCGCTGACTCAGCCGAAGTACTTCATACCTGTTCACGGCGAGTACAGGCACCTGTACAAGCACGCGGAGCTCGCACGGAACATCGGGGTCGCCCCGAACAATATCGTGATCGCCGAGAACGGCCATGTGGTCGAGATAACAAAGCGAAGCATAAGGCTGGGCGAGACGGTGACGGCCGGACGTGTGCTCGTCGACGGCACCGGCGTCGGGGACGTTGGCTCTGTCGTCCTGCGCGACAGGAAGCACCTTGCCGATGAGGGCATGATTGTTGTCGTGATGACGCTCTCGAGCGAGGACTCAAGCCTCATATCCGGCCCCGACATTATTACCCGCGGCTTTGTCTACGTCAAAGAGTCGGAATCCATCATGGACGAGATGAAGCGCGTCGTGCTCGAAAGCCTGGATTTCTGCGATGCTCATCACATAACGGACTGGGCCAGCATCAAAGCAAAAGTAAAGCAAAATCTCTCGGGATATCTTTATAAAACAACAAAACGCAGTCCCATGATACTTTCAGTGATAGCGGAGGTCTGAGCTATGCAAAACTATGACTTTACGGCCCTCGCGCCCTCGTTCGGGCAGGGACCCATGTGGGAAAAGCTTGCCGCGATGGGGGTAAATGATCCGGATGTTATTGATATGGGCGTTGCGGAGATGAAGTTTCTCCTCGCGCCCGAGATAATGGATGCCGTAACGCGGCAGGCCCGCAGTGGGACCTTCGGCTATGCACAAGCGGGGCAGGAGTATTTTGCTGCGCTGGAGAGCTGGATGAAGCGGCGACACAATTGGACGGTCGAAAGAGACTGGGTCACGCAGAGCTATGGCCTGGTCGCCGCAATAGGCTGCGCCGTGCGCGCGCTGACGCAGGAGGGGGACGGTGTGCTCGTCTCTTTCCCGAGCTATGGGACTTTCCCGCGGACAGTGCTTCAGAACAACAGGAGCCTGATCAGGACGGATCTTATAAACGAAAACGGCCGCTGGGTCATGGATTTTGACGACATGGAGGAAAAGCTTGCCTCGCCCGAGGTGAAGGCTTTCATCCTCTGCAACCCACACAACCCAACGGGCCGCGTCTGGAC
Source organism: uncultured Oscillospiraceae bacterium (assembly GCA_964609305.1). Lineage (GTDB taxonomy): Bacteria > Bacillota > Clostridia > Oscillospirales > Oscillospiraceae > CAKSXP01. The sequence continues at coordinate 33,463 of CAZSRK010000010.1, read as the reverse complement.
GCGGGAGGAGCTCGCGCGTGTGAGTGGGATGTGCCTGAAGCACGGCGTCAAGGTTATTTCGGACGAGATACATTTCGACCTCGTGTTCAGTCCGAATGAGAATACGGTGTTTGCGTCCATCTCGCCCGAGACGGCGGACATCACCGTGACCCTGACGGCGCCGAGCAAGACATTCAACATTGCGGGGATGACGATATCAAACGTCATTGTCTCAAACCCGGAGCTGCGCAAGGACGTTTTCGGACAGATAGAGCTGGGCATGGGACATTACATAAACGCTTTCGGGCTCGCGGCCTGCCGCGCCGCGTATGACTGCGCGGAGCCGTGGCTCGATGCGCTGCTGCCCGTGCTGGACGGCAACGCGAAGTTTATGAAACGGTTTCTCGATGATCGCCTTCCCATGATCTCGATGAACGAGCAGGAGGGGACATATCTGTGCTGGCTCGACTTTTCCGCGCTTGGCCTCGGCGAGATCGCGCTGGAGGAGCTGCTGCACGGAAAGGCAAGATTCATGTCTCAGCACGGCGTCGACTTCGGCGAGGGGTATGAGCTGTTCCACCGCGTCAATGTTGCCTGTCCAAGGGAGTATCTGGAAAAGGCGCTGCGCCGCCTTGAAAAGGCCATCACCGAAGCGGGGCTGGACAAATGAGCATACCGTATTTTGATGCGCACTGCGATACGATAACGGCCGCGCTCAGGCGTGGACAGTGCCTTCGTCAGAACAGGCTCCATCTCGATCTGGAGCGTATCGGGAAGTACTCTCCTGCCGTGCAGGTATTTGCCATATTCACACGGCCTGAGGACTTTTTCGGTCCTCCGACCGGAACGCCGGAGGATATGTTCTCGATCCCGGATGTTCCGGAGGAGCAGCTGACGGACTTATACGGAAATGCGCTGGAGAGCCTGATTGACGAGCTGGACAAGAACCGCGACATTGTCGGGCTGTGCCTGTCGGCACAGGATGTCAGGCGCGTCAACCGGGACGGCCGAATAGCCGCACTGATCTCCGTCGAAGGTGCGGAGCTTCTCGGCTGCAGTACCGAAAGGCTCCGACAGGCCCATGAACGGGGAGTGAGATTGGTTAACATAACATGGAATTTTCCGAATGAACTTTCGGGCACCGCATGCAGCGGGGACAAATCCGGCCTGACGGAAAAGGGCAGGGAATTCGTCCGATTTGCACAGGAGCTGGGAGTCTGTGTCGACATGTCGCATATTTCGGATGCTGGTTTTTGGGATTGTTGCGAGATAGCGACCAGGCCGCTGATAGCCTCCCACTCGAATTCAAGGACGCTGTGCAGGCACGCGCGCAACCTGACAGATGAGCAGTTTTGCGCACTGGTGGAGCTCGGTGGCAGAGTTGGGCTTAACCTCTGTCCCGATTTCCTCGGCCTGGGACGGGACGTCGAGGCCGTGGTAGAGCATGCGGAGCATTTCCTGTCTCTTGGAGGGGAAAAAAGCCTGTGCCTCGGCGGGGATCTGGACGGCATAGACGAGCTGCCGGAGGGAATGACCGGGGTAGAGAGCTGGCAGGCGGTGTATGAGGCCATGCTCCGCCGGAACTGGAGCGAGGAGCTCGTGCGCGACATTTTCTACAACAATTGGCTGGGAATAATGGAGAGAGCGATTTGAATATACAGATCTTTGGAAAGTCCAAAAGCTTTGACACAAAAAAGGCGGAGCGGTATTTTAAGGAACGCCGCATAAAATTCCAGAGTGTGGACCTGGCTCGTTACGGGCTCAGCCGTCGGGAGCTCGAGAGCGTTGAGCGTGCGGTCGGCCTGGACAATCTTCCGGACGAGAAGCATCCTGACTATGCGCAGTGGAAGTACCTTGCGTACAGGGAGGATAAGCTGGAAATGCTGCTGGACAGACCGGACATGCTCGCAGCCCCGATAGTCAGGAATGGAAAACAGGCGACCGTGGGCTATTGCCCGGATATATGGAAGACTTGGGAATGACCGTTCGCGCGCACGCAGGGCGGGACTTCATGCGTATAGAGCCTGATGAAAAAAATACCCCGTCCGATATGGGGCCCTGACAGCCGCGTATCAGACGGGGGTATTTGTTTAAAAAGGGAAACTTTACAGCCGTTTTTTGCTCACTGCTCAGGGTCGAGGCGGATACCAGCGGATTCAGCCCTGTCCTTTATCATCATCTCGGTATAAAGCTCGTAATACTTTCCCTTTCTGGCCATCAGTTCGTCGTGCGAGCCCTGCTCGGCGATGCCGTGGTTTTCAACATACAGTATCATATCGGCCGAGCGTATGGTGGACAGCCTGTGCGCTATTATAAACGAGGTTCGACCGGTCAGAACGTGGGATATGGCCTTCTGGACCAGCTGCTCTGTCTCCGCGTCGATGGAGCTTGTGGCCTCGTCAAGGACGAAGATCGGCGGGTCGGCGATGATGGCGCGGGCAAAGGAGACAAGCTGCTTTTCGCCGGTCGATAGCCTGTCGCCGCCCTCTCCCACATCGGTCTGATAGCCGTTTTCCAGTCTCGAGGCGACCGTGTCTGCCGAGACGAGCGCCGCGGCACGGTATACGTCCTCGTCGCTTGCCTCGAGATTGCCGTAACGGATATTATCCATCAGCGAGCCGGAGAACAGATGCGGGGTCTGTTGTACATATCCGAGGTTGGAATGCAGCCAGAGCAGGCCGCGCTCCTTGTAATCCACGCCGTCAATGAGTATCCTGCCCCTGGTCGGCTCAAAGAAACGGCAGGCGAGGTTTACCATCGTCGACTTTCCAGCGCCGGTCTCCCCGACGATGGCGACCGTTGTCCCGGCGGGGATGTCGAGGTTTATGTCCTCGAGTACGAAGTCGCCCTCGGGTGCGTCGTCATATTTGAACCAGACATGGTCAAAGGTTATACGTCCGTCTATCTTCGGCCAGTTCTCGCGTTTAGGCTCAAAGACATCGCCGAATTTGTCTATCACGTCTGCCGTGTCACGGATGGTACAGGGGGTGTCAAGCAGAGCGGCGATACGCTCGATATTGACCTGTGCGCCCATCGCCTCGGCGAATGTGCCGGCTATCTGGGACACCAGCTCGAGGATGGAGATGGCATAGGTAATAAATGCGGAAAGGACGCCAAAATCCAGCGCGTCTTCCATCACGAGCAGCCCGCTTGAATACAGCACAAGTGCGGCGGAAAATGAGCCCAGAAAGCTGATCAGAGGGAGGAATATGGCATTGAGCCGCGAGGCGCGGACTGACGCGGTGCGCATCTCGGCGGTCGTCTCATAAAACTCTGCGCAGTTTTTGTCCTCGATTACGAGTACCTTGCTGGTCTTTGCGCCGTTGATTTTTTCGTTGAATTCTCCGGTTATGCGGGAATTTATGTGCCGGACATGGCGGTTGGCCGACAGGAGCTTCGGCTGGAATATGATCGTCAGAAGGACGATGACGGGCAGCACCGCAAGCGCGATGAGCGCCATTCTCAGGTTTACGATGAACATCGCGATAAGAACGCCGATGATATAGAACAGATTCCAAATAAGATGGATGGAGCTCCACGCAAGGATACTGCCGAGCCTGCTGGTATCGCTCATGACGCGGGCCAGGATATATCCAACGGAGTTTTGGTTATAGTAGCTCAGGGGAAGCTGCTGAAGATGCATGAAGCAGTCGTGCTTCATCAGCTTTCCGGTGTTCATCTCTATGATCATGCACTGGCGGGAGTAAAGTACCGTCGTGACAGACTGTATCAATATCACAAGCGCGTACAGGAAAACGAAGGTTCCCAGGCCCTCGGTCGTCCTGGCTACGACGAAGTTGTTCACCGCGTAGCTTGTAAAAAGCGGCAGCGTCGCGTCGACAGCCGCGGAGATAAGCATCATCACAACGACGACGATCAGACGATTTTTTACCGGCATCAGAAATGGCAGCAGTCTTTTCCACAGAGCCAGGCTGAAGCCGCGGGAATTGTTTGTGTTATCCATTGGCCCCTCCTGTCCTGCCGGTGTCGGACTGTATCTCGTATACACGACGGTACAGGCCGTCCTCGGCGATAAGTTCCTCGTGTGTGCCCATCTGCACCACGCGGCCGCCGTCCATAACGAGGATTTTGTCGGCCTGCATGAGCGTGTTTATCCTGTGGGAGATTAGAATGACGGTAGCGTCCGAGGTGTTTTCACGCAGAGCCTCGCGGATGCGCGCGTCCGTCTCCATATCAACGGCGGAGGTGGAGTCGTCAAATACAAGTATGGGGCATTTCTTCATCAGCGTGCGCGCGATGGCGATGCGCTGCTTCTGCCCGCCGGAGAGCGTGACCCCGCGCTCGCCCACGACGGTGTCATAGCTGTCGGGGAAGGACATGATATTTGCGTCGATGTCTGCAATGCCCGCCGTGTGCCGTATTTCCTCAAGCTCTGCCATGTCCGTGGCGATTGCGATATTCTGGCCGATCGTTTTTGAGAAGAGGAACGGCTCCTGCAGCACGAGACCGACGTTCCCGCGAAGGTAGGACAGCTTTATATCCCGTACATCTACGCCGCCGATAGACAGCGTCCCGTGATCCTCGGGAAGTTCATAAAGCCGGGTAAGAAGATAGGTGAGCGTGGATTTTCCGGAGCTTGTAGTCCCGAGTATGCCGAAGGTGCTGCCGCCCTTGATGGTGAAATTCAGGTCGGAGAGAACCTCGTGAGCGCCGTAGGAAAAGCTTACATGGTCAAAGCGGATATCGCCGGTCATATCCGGCTCAACCGAGCCGGGCCGTTCCTGCTCCTCCTGAGCATCGAGAATGTCGATAAGGCGGGAGGCGGAAACATTGGCCTTTGACAGTTCGGAAAGCGTCCTGCCGAGACTGCGTATGGGCCAGGCCAGCGTCTGGGTATAGCTGACGAAGGCCAGCAGCTCGCCCAGTGTCATCCTGCCCGTAGCGGCCAGATAGGCGCCAAGCGAAACGATCACAAGCAGGTTCAGGCAGGAGACAAAATCGCCCACACCCCAGAAGAAACCCAGGGTATAGCCCAGGTCAATCCAGTCGTTGGCAAAGCGGTCGTTATATTTTTCAAATTTCTCCTTCTCATACCGCTCGCGCCCGAACGCACGGACAACGCGTACCGCCGTCAGGTTCTCCTGCACGTCGACCATAAGATCACCCTCGGACTCATCCGCTTTGCGGAACTGCCGCGATATGCGCGAGTGGAAAAGCGCGGAATAGATTATGATAACGGGCACAAAGCAGGCCGCGACTGTTGCGAGCGTCGTGTTCATAGAGAACATCAGAAACATTGCGCATGCCAGCAGCAGTATGGTACGCAGTACCTCGAGCATCTGAGCGGATATAAAGCTGCGCAGAGTCTCGACGTCTGATGTGCAGCGCTGGATGATATCGCCGGTCAGATGTTCGGTATGCCAGGAAAATGGCAGACGCTGAATGTGGGAAAAAAGCTTGTTTCTCAGATTCTCGGTGAACTTCTCGGTACCAAGCGCGATGTCGTAGCGCGAAAAGTAGTTGAATAACCCGGACAGAGCGGCACACACCACGATCGCTGCAGCACAGACCAGCAGATTTGACCGCAGGAATTCCCGGCCCCCAATGGAGTTTATCGCCGACAGTACGAAGTCCGGCAAATCCATCTCCTGCGTCCCGATGACGGAGTCAACGGTAAGCCTTATTATCTGGGGTGTGAGGAAACTGAAAACAACTGAAAACAGGCTGGCGGCGAAGGCGTACAGGAAAAAGCGCCGGCAGCCCCTTGAAAATTCTTTTGGAATAGAAAATATGTTACGGCGTTTCACGGCCATGTCTCCCTGCATTAAAATTTCGGTGCAAGACTAAAACATATAATGCCACAAACACGCAATAAAAGCAAGCGCCGCATATATTAATCGATAATTAACATTTTGGCTCTTCACAGAGAGGAAAAACATGTTATAATAGGGTGGAAAATCGGGCAAAAAGGTTGGTGAGCAAGCTGAAGCCGGGAAAATTCATTAAAAGGGTACGGGAAGAAGAGGAGCGCCCGTTTGTACCCGTCATAACCGCAGATCCGGCCTACGGTCTCACCGCGCAGCAGGTGCGTGAGCGCACGGAGAAAGGATATGCGAACACGGCCATCGAATCGTCGTCCAAGACGATAGGGCAGATAATCCTGACCAATACGCTTACGTATTTCAATATGGTGTTCTTCGCTCTGGCGGCTCTGGTCATCGCCGTCGGGAGCTGGTATAACCTTACCTTCATGCCGGTCGTAATCGCCAACATATTTATCGGCATAATGCAGGAAATAAAATCCAAAAAGGCGCTCGATAAGCTCAGTATACTCAATTCGCCCAAGGGCGTCGTCATAAGAGACGGCGTGTCCCGCACCATAAACGTTGAAGAGATGGTACGAGACGATATCGTCATATTCGCCGCCGGGAACCAGATATCCTCCGACGCCGTCGTCGTTGAGGGGGAGTGCATTGTGAACGAGGCGCTCATAACCGGCGAAGCGGATGAAATCAAAAAGACCATCGGGTCCGAACTGCTCAGCGGCAGCTTTGTCGTCAGCGGCACCTGCCGCGCCAGGCTTACGGCAGTCGGGGCGGACTCCTTCGTTTCAAAGCTGACGCTGGAGGCAAAAAAGGCCAAAAAAGCCCAGAAATCGGAGATGATGAACTCCCTTTCAAAGCTCGTGCTATGGATAGGCATAATACTCATCCCGCTCGGCGTGCTCATGTGTGTGAAGGAGGTGCTGTGGCTCGACCGCAGCTTTGCCGACGGCGTAATCTCGACCGTTGCGGCTCTCGTCGGCATGATACCCGAGGGGCTGTATCTGCTTACCAGCGTCGCTCTCGTCGCGGGCATCATCCGCCTGGCGCAGCGCAACACTCTTGTACATGAACTCGGCTGTATCGAAACGCTGGCGAGGGTGGACACGCTTTGCGTCGACAAGACCGGCACCATTACCGAGAACAAGATGATCGTCGAGGATATATGTCTTCTGTGTGAGGACAGGTTCATCCAGGACGATATACGCATGATAATGGCGGACTATGTCTATGCCATGCAGGCGGATAATGATACGATGGCGGCGCTCAAAAAATATTTCAGCGGTACTGTCAACCAGACGGCCATCAAGACTCTGCCCTTTACGTCCTCGAAGAAATACGGCGGGGTCTCCTTCCACGAGGATGAGACCTATATCCTCGGAGCGCCGGATGTAATTCTCGGTGAAGACTATTCAAAATACAGCGACAAGATAGATTATTATTCCGGCCGGGGCTGCCGCGTACTTCTTCTTGCGCTTTACGACGGTTCGCTTGACGATGAAGTGCTCAGCGCGGAGATAATGCCACTGGCGCTCATCCTCCTGAGCAACAAGATCAGGACGGAGGCGCCGGCCACCTTTGCTTTCTTTGCAAAGCAGGGCGTCAAGATCAAGGTCATATCCGGCGACAACGCGCTGACGGTGTCCGAGGTGGCAAAGCGCGCAGGTATCGAGGAAGCGGAGAAGTTTATCGACGCGCGGGAGCTTGACACAGACAAGAAGCTGCGCAAGGCCGCGGAGGAATACACCGTTTTCGGCAGGGTAACGCCGGAGCAGAAGAGAAAGCTCATACAGGCCATGCACTGCGCGGGACATACCGTTGCGATGACCGGCGACGGCGTCAACGATGTCCTCGCGCTCAAGGCCGCCGACTGTTCGATCGCGATGGCTTCCGGCAGCGAGGTGGCCGCACAGGTGTCGCATATCGTCCTGATGAACTCGGACTTTTCCTCAATGCCCAGCGTTGTCATGGAGGGCCGGCGGGTCATCAACAACATCGAGCGGTCGGCTTCGCTGTTCCTGGTCAAGAATATTTTCTCTTTCCTTCTTGCCATCATATCACTTTGCTTTACGATTACCTATCCGTTCACCCCGTCGCAGCTCAGCCTTGTCAGCACACTTACCATTGGTTTTCCCTCCTTCGTGCTGGCGCTGGAGCCGAACGAGAACAGGATAAGGGGCAAATTTCTCAGAAACGTGCTGTACAGGGCGCTTCCTGCCGCACTGACGGATCTGGTGCTCATCCTGGGAGTCATCCTGTTCAATATCGCGTTCAAGCTCGGCGAGGACGAGACCAGCACGATATGTACGGTGGTTATGGGTGTTGTCGGCCTGCTGATGGTTTATAACACATGTAAGCCGTTTAATACTCTCAGAAAGCTGCTCATGGTGGTCATAACCGCCGCGTTTGCTTTCTGCGTGCTGTTTATGAAAACCATTTTTACGCTCACGGAGATCAATTTTGCGAATACTCTGATACTTGTCGTGTTCGCCCTTCTTGCTTGGCCGGTGCTCAACGTAATAACACGGGCTCTCGACCATCTGAGAGCAGAGATAGACAGACGGCGCAACCCACGCCGCGGTAAACATGCGCGTATAATAAAGAAAGCAAAGTAAAGATGTCTCAGCCTGCCAAAAAACTGTTTCCTTTGGTAAAGGAACCATACTCCGCTGGGGGAGCTCGAGGGGGACGGCAGCCCGCCTCGAATCGGATCGAATGCCCCGCAAAGCCTTGCAAAGCAGGGCGGGCGGCGAGCGCAGCGAGGACTTTCGCACTGCTGCGCAGTGTGAAAGTAACGGCATTTTTCAGGCTGTCAAAAAACCTGACAGGTTTTTTTGACAGCCAAAGACATCCGGCTGGAAACCACAGCCAGATGTCTTTTTGCATGTTTTATTTAAGTCTTATTTCCATCTCTACCGGGTTATGGTCCGAGAACTCAAAGCCCTCGTCGAGAGTTGCGACAGATAGAAGCTCGACATTGGGCGAGAGTATGAAGCCGTCAATCACATACAGCTGAGTGTCGGGGCTCAGCGGCGCGTCAAGCAGCCGGCTGGAGGCGACGGAGCTGTCATAGGCATAACGCCAGCCCTCGGGCAGCATTTCCTCGCTGAGCAGGCCCGGAGTCCAGTTATTCTGGTCGATGATGGGAAAGTTTTCGAGACAGCCGGGAAAGCTCTGATTGAAATCACCGCCGGCGACAACATAGTTTCCCTTGGCATACTCCTCTGTCAGAATATCCATAAGCGCATTTGTCTGCTCCAGCTTGCCCTCGCCATCGTCATATGCCTCCAGATACAGGTTGACGACCACAAGCTCACTGTCGCTTCCCTCTATATCGAAGCGGGTGACGAGCAGACATCGCTTGAGGTTGGCCGTTGAGACTGGCCAGGAGAAAGGGCTGGGAAGCGATATGCGCTCGGAGGAAATAAAGCCGTAATTGCACAGCGTCTGAACTCCGGCGTTAACCTTTCCTATCGGGGGAATGGGATATGGCACAAATCTGCATGAGTGGTTGAGCGCGTAAGCGGAGTTCATGTCCAGGGCTGAGGCGTACTCCCCGGCCTGGTCGACGCCGTAGCTGCGCTTCGAGTCTGTATCGACCTCCTGCAGCAGGTAAAAGTCCGCGTCCGCACGCTCCAGTATGGACAGGATGCCGGCGCAGTTTTTTTCGATCACGGATATACTGTCCGGGCGAACCTGGCTTCCGCCGTCCATGAAGAACTCGGACTCCTCACCCAACGCGGCGTAGCCGGTGTTGAAGCTGATGAAGCGAAGGACGGCGCCATCTTCAATATTTCCGTTCCCTCCGTAGGCGAGGGTATACGCCGGCTCCACACTGTCGGGGGAGTATTCCGTTATGGTCAGCCAGGCGAGGAAACCGCCTGCAAGGACCAGGATAACAACGAAAACAATTGCAATGATCTTCATTATTTTTTTCAGCATGTGAGCAAGACCTCCGAATCTCCTGCTATTATAATATTATTGACAGAGTTTGTGAATATTTTTAGGTGAAATAATCCAAGCTATTGCCGAGGTGATCATTATGACGCTAACCCAGAAAGAAACTAATTTTATAAACGATCTAAAAAGCCAGGAACAGCTCTGTATAGAAAAATACACGCGCTATGCAAGCCAGGCGTGTGACCCGCAGCTCCAAAGCCTTTTCACGGATCTCGGCAATACCGAACGCGGCCATCTTGACACGCTCAACCAGCTTGCAAACGGTACGGTCCCCGCTGTTGGCGGCGGAAGCAGTGCTGTCAAGACGCAGAAGAATTTCAAGGCCTCATCCTGTGACCAGCAGGGCAAGGACAATGACAAGTTCCTCTGCTCCGACGCACTTGCCATGGAAAAGCACGTCTCTTCCGAGTATGACACCAGCATCTTCGAGTTCTGCTCTCAGGATGTACGCAGCGTGCTCAACCATATCCAGAAGGAGGAACAGCAGCACGGTGAGGAGCTTTACAGTTATATGGCCGTAAACGGCATGTACAACGCCTAAGAGAGCTCCGGCAAATCAAAAAACACAAAGCCCCGCGGGCCATGCTGCCGGATGTATTCCGGTTTAGTTGCCGCGGGGCATTTTTGTTGCTGAACAGGTGTTGAAAAGGATTGCAGGCTGTGCTATTATTGTGCGTAAATAACACAGCGCGGAGGCGGTAGACATGATAAGAAAAGCGACGGCGCAGGATATACAGGCTGTTGCCGACATCTATTCGGCAATACACGATCGGGAAGAGAAGGGACTTGCGACCACCGGCTGGCTGCGTGACGTATATCCTGTCAGGCAGACGGCGCTCGACGCACTTGAACGTTCGGATCTCTTCGTTGCAGAGGAGGACGGGCGCGTAGTCGCATCCGCCACGCCATAATAAATCAGATACAACCGAAAGAGTATGCCGAGGAAGGCTGGGAAAACGACGCGCCGGACGAAAAGGTAATGGTGCTGCATACGCTGGTAGTTGACCCTGCTGAGTCTGGGCACGGCTGGGGAAGAAAATTTGTCAGCTTTTATGAAGAATACGCCGCAAGCCGCGGCTGCCCCTATCTACGGATGGATACCAACGAAAGAAACATACGGGCCAGAAGGCTGTACGCCGGACTTGGCTATCGCGAGGCGGGGGGAGTGCCCTGCGACTTCAATGGGATTCCCGGTGTCATATTACTGCGCCTTGAAAAAAAGCTGCCCGAGGGCAAATAAAGAACAGGCCGGATCTGAACGAGTTCAGATCCGGCCTGTTTGATTTGTCCGGAAAGTCAGTTTTAGGAGAGTATCATACGGTCGTTTGCAAAGGAGCCGCCGCTGGCCACCTCAAACTTTTTGAGCAGATCGGAAACCGTAAGTGCCTTTTTATCCTCTCCCGAGACGTCGTAAATTATCTGTCCCTCATGCATCATAATAAGCCTGTTGCCGTGCGCGATGGCGTCTTTCATGTTGTGGGTCACCATCATGGCCGTGAGGTTGTTTTCCGACACGATCTTGTCCGACAGATCGAGTACTTTTTGCGCGGTTTTGGGATCAAGTGCGGCGGTGTGCTCATCGAGCAGCAGGAGCTTCGGACGCTGGATAGCCGCCATAAGAAGCGTTATCGCCTGGCGCTGTCCGCCGGAGAGCAGACCGACCTTTGCAGTCAACCGGTTTTCCAGGCCGAGATCCAGCGAAGCGAGCATCTGCCTGAACCTTTCCCGCTCCTCACCAGTGATGCCCCAGCGCAGGGTGCGGTGTTTACCTCGCCGCGCGGCTATGGCCATGTTGTCCTCAATGGACATTGTGGCGGCGGTGCCGGTCATCGGGTCCTGAAAGACCCTGCCAAGATATTTTGCGCGCTTGTGCTCGGACAGGCGGGTGACATCCGTTCCGTCGATTACAATGCTGCCGTCATCCACGTCCCATACGCCGGCAATGGCGTTGAGCATGGTGGACTTACCGGCCCCGTTTCCGCCGATAACGGTCACAAAATCGCCGTCGCTGAGACTAAGGGACACGCCGTCAAGCGCGGATTTTTCGTTTATTGTGCCAGTGTTGAAGGTCTTGTGGATATTCTTTATTTCAAGCATATAGCTCATTGACGCAGCGCCCCCTTACGCTTTTTGCCGAATTTCCCCTTGAGATAGGGCACCGCGAGGAAGCATGCAACGACGACCGCGGAAAACAGTTTCATGTAGTCCGAAGGCATCTTGAACCAGAGAACAAGAGCAATGACGACGTAATAAAGTATTGCGCCGATACAGACGGAGAACATTGTAAGGGCAAAGCTGATCTTGCTTTTTTCACATATTCTGGAAAAAAGAACCTCTCCTATTATTACGGCGGCAAGACCGATGACAATGGCCCCTCGGCCCATGTTGACGTCGGCAGCGCCCTGGTACTGGGCATAGATACCCCCGCAGAGGCCCACAAGGCCGTTTGAGAGCATCAGAGCTATGATGGTCGTAAAGTTTGTGTTGATGCCCTGCGCCCTGGCCATATTCCTGTTACAGCCGGTCGCCCGTATAGAGCTGCCCAGCTCCGTGCCGAAGAACCAGTAAAGTATACAGATAAGCACGATTATCCCGACGATAAGTCCGCCAAAGAACAGCCAGCGTGTTGAGGTATCGCTGCTGACATAGCGCAGCGACGCGACAAGGCGGTACTGGTCAACGTTTATTGCCTGATTGGATTTTCCCATGATCCCGAGGTTTATCGAATACAGCGAGATCTGGGTCAATATGCTTGCCAGTATGCCGGGGATCCCAAGTGCCGTGTGCAGCAGCCCGGTTACAAGCCCGGCGAGCATACCGGCCAGGAAAGCGAAGATAAGAGCGACCGCGGGGTCAACGCCGGCCCTTATGAGCACAACGGCAACAGCGCCGCCGGTCGCAAGCGAACCGTCGACGGTGAGATCGGCAAAGTCAAGAAGCCGGAACGTTATAAAAACGCCAAGAGCCATGACGCCCCAAATGAGACCCTGCGCGACATTGCCGGGCAGAGATCTCACGAGCGTCATGGGATCAAGCGATGCGAAATATTCGAGCATTCGATCAACTCATTTCTATTGCGACATAGTCCTCCGGCACAGTGATATTCAGAGCCTCGCAGATGTCGGAGTTGTATTTCTTCGTGACGTTGGGGGCAAACTCGATGTCCATTACGGAGATATCGGCTCCGCTGACCAGGATATCATAGGCCATCTCGCCGGCCTTGTAGCCGATGTCATAGTAGCTGATGGAAAGCGTTGCAACGCCGCAGCCGGAGCATATGCCCTCCTCACCGGCGATTATTGGAATGCTGGCAGGCTGGCAGATATTGTTGATGATTTCGGTGTTGTCTGCCATGGTGTTGTCAGTGGGGATATAGAGCACGTCGCACTCGGCGATGGCGGCGGTGACGACGGACTGTATCTCGTTGGAATCAGCCGCAGTGAACTCAGCGTAATCTATCCCGTCAGCCTCAAGTGCCTGGGCGAAGAGGTTTGCCTGATATGCGGAATTGGGCTCGGCCGAGCAGTAAACGATGCCTACCTTTTCGACATCCGGGAACAACTCGAGCAGCATATCCTCCTGCTCATCTATTGGCGCAAGGTCGCTGGTGCCGGAGATGTTAGTGCCGGTGGCGCCTGTCCAGTTGGAGATGTCCAGAGCGGTCGCGTAGTCGGTGATGGAGGTGCCGAGAATGGGGATGGTGTTGGTCGCCGCCGCGGCGCACTGCAGCGCGGTTGTAGCATTAGCGAGTATCAGGTCGACGTCGGCAGCAACAAAGTTGTTGCAGATTGTGGCACAGTTGGTCTGCTCGTTCTGGCCGTTCTGAAGGTTAAACTCCACATTGTCCTCTCCGAAGAGCTCCCTGCAGGCGTCCATAAAGCCCTCGGTGGCCAGGTCGAGAGCCTCATGCTCGAGCTGCTGGCAGATACCGATGGTATATACGGTGCCGGAAACCTCCCCGCCGGACTCTTCCTCGGAGGAGTCGTCAGGAGCCGCGGTTTCGGTGCTGTCAGGGGCTTCAGTTGCGGAGCTGTCGGGAGTTGGAGTGGCCTCGGTGTCGCCCGTGCTGCTACATCCGGCAAACAGCGCCATCAGTATCATGCATGCAAGGATAACGGACAGTATCTTTTTCATTTTTTTCAAACCTCGATTCTGAATGGGACAACGATACACGGATACTTTAAATCAATAAATATTATGGGAGAAGTATACAACTGCTCATATGTGATTTCAATTGACAGAATACACAAATATAAAGCGAATTCTGACCCTGTTAGTGTTCGATGATAATGATTGTTTATTCATATGTCGCGTGAATTAAATGTTCAGGCTGCACATATAAACCGGTAGATCGAACAAAAACAGGAAAAGAAATTGTGCAGTATTCCGATGTGGAAAAGGAAAAGGCCGGGATGCCGGAACTGCAAAACAAAAGGACGGGGACCCCATATACTCACGGGGTCTCCGTCCCTGATGATCAGGACTACTGCCATGACGCATTATGCGTAGAGCATAGAACTTCAAAAGCAGGTCACGATTTTGTCTTATCCTCGAAAAGATGGTCCAGCTCATGGTGCGTACAGATGGAAACGATGCCCCAGAAAAGCCCGCACAGCACAGCGAGGGAGCCTGCGATCGAGATCAGAACGACGATACCCTTTTTCATTTTTCGCGCCTCCTTAAACATTGACAATTATGTAGCCTCATGATTATAATATGACAACACTTTGTAGGAAAATCAACAAGCAATATTTATTTTATTGTTGTTTATTCAACTATTTATCACAAATTGTTGGAATTTCATCAGCATGAAAGTAAAAAAATTATGACAGCGGGGAGGCCGGTACATTGACGGACAACAGGCGTGTCAGGATGACGAAAACGATGATGAAATCTGCGCTGCTGGAGCTGCTTGAGATCAAGCCCCTTGAAAAGATAACGGTGACTGATCTGTGCCGCTGTGCAGATGTCAACCGTTCTACTTTTTATGCGTATTACAGCGGCGTGGGAGAGCTTTTAGCGGAGCTGGAGGACGACGTGCTGCAGCAATTGCCCATGCTGCCGGATGCTCCGCAATTTTATAATGACGAAAATTTTATACATACGCTTGAAAGCTTCTTTGACTATGTCCGGGAGAACGAGCGTCTGTTCCGCACACTGCTTGTACAGCGCATCGGAGGCAACTTTAACCACAGGCTTGTAAACGCCGTTATGGAGAAGTACGCGGGCCATACGGACAGCGCAGATAACGTAGCGCAATATGCTTATATCTACTGTGTGTATGGGGTCATAGGCATGCTCAGGCAATGGCTCAGCGACGGCTTTTCGGTCAGCTCCCGCAGCATCGCGGAGATCGTGCTGCGCATGTCTGCGAACGTGGACAAGCTGGAAAGCCAATAGAAAGAAGCGGTCAATCGACAGGCGCTTCGCTTTTCTTTTTGATTTTCTGGACTATGCCAATGATCTGGCCCGACAGCACTACGGTCAGGAGCGAATATATTATCCTGCGCAGCGGGATATATGTAAGCGACAGCGCGAGAACGACGAGATCGCTTGCAAGGTATATCCACTGTATGTCAAGATGCGTGATGCGGGACAGACTCATTGCCAGCGCATCGTCGCCGCCGGGCGCGCCGCCTGCGCGCACGCTCAGTCCGACCCCGACGCCGACAAATACTGCGCCCAGGACTGAGGCGAGCAGGGGATGATTGGATATTGGGGGCCAGATCGGAGCGAAAGTCTCAAACACAGCGTAAAATGCCGAGTAACTCACGCAGGATATTATCGAATACACGGCAAACTCGCGGCCCAGCGTGCGATAGCCCAGGATATAGCAGATGGCATTGAGGACAAGGCCGGATATTGCCGGGGAAATGTGAAGCCATTGATTCAAAAGCAGCGTGAGGCCGAGAACACCGCCCTCGGTCACCCCGGAAAACTGGTGTATGTTACAAAGGCCGAAAGCCAGTATTGCGCTTCCCAGCAGTGAGAGAGCGCACCGGCCCGGCTTTATTGTTTTAAGCATTTTATCCTTCCTGACTGTCAGACTTTGCCGCGGCCTTTAGCGCGGCGGGTAAAACTGTTGAAGCTCTCGGGGACCGGCATCTCCCGTATCCGGAGCGTTGCTTACTGGATAACCAGTTTGCGCTTTTTCCACGCGCCGGAGAAGTAATAGATTATGCCCGGTATGGCAGTGAACATGCCGGCAAGCCCGCTGCCGAGCCAGAAGCCCATGATGCCCATATCGAACACGCGGCCGAGAAGCAGGGCAAGGCCAACCCTTGCGATGACACCATCGAGCATGCCGATGGCGAAGGACAGCGCGGCAAAACCGATGCCGTTTATCAGGCCGTTGAAGCTGCTCATCATGCACATGCACAGCAGCGAGATGGCCAGAGTCCATACATATCTTGGCGCCCAGGCAAGCACCTCGGGGTCGGTGTTAAATATGGAGAACAGCTCCACCGGGAAGAGCAGGAACACGGCCGTATAGATAAAATATGCGCCCATGCAGATGCTGAAGCTGGACCAGACGACGCGTTTGACACGGTCTATTTTGCCGGCCCCCATGTTCTGGCCTACCATCGTTGAGGTGGCCGTGCTCAGTGAGTTTGTCACGATGGACATTGTGTCGCGCAGCTTCGCCCCGATGCCGGTAACTGCGGAGGCGACAAGCCCGTATTCGTTGATCCAGGAGGTGACAAGCAGCGAGCTGAGCACGATGGCCATGCTCTGAAGAGTCATCGGAAAACCCAGCTTTATCAGCGGGAACAGCTTGCTCTTGTCGATTATGAAGCTGTGCGGTTTGAAGTCAAAGCCGAACTGCTGGCGGCGCTTGAAGAGATAGATCAGCGAACCGATGAAGCTCACTCCCTGGCCTATGACAGTCGCCAGAGCGGCGCCGAAGGTGCTCCAGTTAAACACAGCAACGAACAGAAGGTCCAGCAGCAGATTGAGCACTGCCGCGACTGCGACAAAGATGAACGGCCGCGTAGAGTCGCCCATGCCGCGCAGTATCGCCGAGACTATGTTATATCCGAAGATAAAGAATAGTCCCCAGAAGCAAACAGCGGAATAGGCCTTCGCCTCTTCCCATGACTCGGCAGGGGTATTCATCCAAGACAGCAAAAGATCCTGACCCAGCAGCGATATGACCGAGCAGACGATGGACAGGCCAAGAATGAAAGAAAACATGGTGCCGATGGCGCGGTTTACCCCCTCATAGTCCTGTTTTCCTACGAGCTGAGAGATGATTATCTGGCCTGCGCTGGAGAAGCCGATGCCTATGTACATGAAAATGTGCATCAGATCGCCGCCGATGGACACTCCCGATAGGCCGGTGCTCCCGACGAACTGGCCGACAACTATCATGTCGACAAGGTTGTACACAACCTGAAGCAGGTTTGACGCAGCCAGAGGTAATGTAAACAGTACCAGCCGTTTTGCGACGCTGCCCTGAGTCAGGTCATTTATCATTGTCTCTTGCTTCATTATCGATATCCTTTCAGAGTAATACTGGTATAGTATAGCAATTTCTCTATAAAATTGCAAATGCTGTGATGCTCGAAGCGCAGCAGTCAAAAATGCAGTAAAGACCGCTATTTTCTCAAGGGGATGAGAAGAGTTTGCCATTCCCGTCCAAAGAGATTATAATAATACTGATGATATACATATTCTGTTTGGAGAATGAGCAATGACGAACAAACCGGAACTTCTGGCCCCCGCGGGGAGCCTTGAGAGTCTTCGCGCCGCTGTCAGATTTGGCTCCGACGCGGTATATGTGGGCGGACCGATGTTTCAGCTGCGGGCGGATGCGTCCGCATTCACGCTTGAAGAGCTTGAAAGCGCGGCAGAGATCGTCCATATCTCCGGCAAAAAGCTGTATGTGGCGGTCAACTCTTTTATGAAGGATGGGGAGATTGCCCGGCTGTCCGGCTATGCGCGTGAGCTTTATGCCCTGGGCGCCGATGCCGTCATAGTTTCCGACCTGGGCGCACTGTGCACGATACGCGACGCCGCGCCGGAGCTCGAGGTGCATGTCAGCACCCAGGCAAATTGCATGAACCATGCCGCGGCCCGGCATTATTACGAGCTCGGCGCAAGACGAGTCGTCCTCGCCCGGGAGACCACGCTCGACGATATACGGCGCCTTCGGGAGCTGATACCCGGGGACATGGAGATAGAGTGCTTTGTACACGGCGCAATGTGTATGGCATACTCTGGCCGCTGCCTCATAAGCGCGTACATGAACGGACGCAGCGGCAACCGCGGAGACTGTTCGCAGCCCTGCCGTTATCGCTATGTGCTAAGCGAAGCGGGCACGGACGGGGAGTACTACCCGGTCGGGGAGGATAGCGGTGGATCGTTCATACTCAGCTCACGGGACCTCAATGCCATGCCGTTTCTGGAGGAACTGGCGGATGCCGGGGTATGCTCGTTTAAAATAGAGGGCAGAATGAAATCAGCCTACTATGTCGCTACCGTGGTAAATGCCTACCGCCGCCGGCTGGACGGAAGCGCCCCGGCAGAGTTGTGCGAGAGGGAGCTTGACTGCGCAAGCCACCGCGAATACTTTCCGGGTTTTTATTTCGGCCACGCGAGCATGGAGCCGTCGGAATCCCGTGGATATATCTCCGACTGCCAGTTCATTGCAATAGTGCTCGGCGAGAGGGACGGGAAGTACCTTATCGAGCAGAGAAACAATTTCCGCTCCGGCGACAGGTTGGAGATCCTATCCCCGAATTCGATGGGGCTGGATTTTATCGTCGGAGAAATGACCACAATCGACTCAGAGCGCGTCACATACGCGCCGCATCCGCAGCAGAAGCTGCTTCTGGACTGTCCTCACCGGCTCGAGGCAGGGGACATCCTGCGCAGAAGAACAGAACAATAATTCATGGAGGCAGTATATAAAATGGAAAACAGCTCAATACCAAAAAGGAGCGACGTCCCCGGGGAACTTACATGGGACCTCACGGACATTTTTGAAAGCGATGATGTATGGCGAAGCGAATATGAGAAGGTATTGCAGCTTCCCGGGCGCATAGCCGGATTTCAGGGCAGGCTGGGCCAGAGCGCGCAGACGCTGCTTGAATGGTTCAAACTCAGTGACGAGGCGGAGCTGCTCCTGAACGCCATTGTGGTCTATGCCAGCTGCAAGGGCGACGAGGATACGTCCAACAGCTTCTATCAGGACATGCGCGGAAAAGCCATAAGCGCTGCCGTCGCGGTCAACAGCGCCGCGGCCTTTTCAGCGCCCGAGATAATGGGGATACCTGACCAGAAGCTTGAGGAATTTTACGCGCAGCAGCCGGAGCTTGAGACATACCGGCGCAGCCTTTATCAGATCCGCCGCAGGAAGGAACATATTCTCTCTCCCGAATGTGAGAAGCTTCTGGCCGCTGCCGGAGAGATGGCTGACGGGCCTGAGAATATCGACAGCATGCTGCAAAATGCGGATCTTCGCTTTCCCAATGTCACAGACAGCGAGGGCAGGGTATATCAGCTCACGAGCGGGTCGTTCGTCCCGCTGCTCGAGAGCACGGACGTCAATTTCCGTAAAACCGTGTTCGAGACGTACTATGCCCGTCTAGGCGAGTTTAGAAACACCGTCGCCGCAACGCTCGACGCCCAGTTCAAACAGCTTCGCTTCTTTGCGGATGCGCGCGGATATTCCAGCACGCTTGAAGCCTCCCTCGATGCGACGGAGGTGCCGGTATCGGTATATCTGAACCTTATAGAAGCTGTCCGTGCAAATCTTGACAAGATGTACCGGTATATTGCGCTGCGCAAAAAGCTGCTTGGACTTGGGGAGCTGCACATGTATGACGTCTATACCCCGATAGTAGCAGACGCAGCGGAGACGGTGAGCTATGAACAGGCAAAAGATACTGTGCTCGAGGCGCTTTCCGTTCTGGGAGACGATTATGTGGCCATGCTGAAAGAGGGTTTTGAAAACCGGTGGATAGACGTCTGTGAAAATGTTGGAAAGCGCTCTGGCGCGTATTCGACCGGCAGCGCCGACCCACACCCGTATGTGCTGCTCAACCACAAGGACAACCTTGACAGTATGTTCACCATAGCGCATGAGATGGGCCATGCGCTTCACAGCTATCTCAGCAGCCGTAATCAGCCGACATGTACCAGGGACTATGTAATCTTCGTGGCTGAGGTGGCGTCTACCTGCAACGAGGTCCTGCTCATGCGGCACCTGCTCAAAAACACGACCGACAAACGCCGGCGCGCATATCTGATCAATCACTTCCTTGACCAGTTCAAGGGCACAGTATACCGCCAGACCATGTTTGCCGAGTTCGAGCTTGAGATGGGGCGCATGTCCGAGCGGGGCGAGGCCCTGACGGCTGATGCTCTCTGCCGGAAATATCGCCAGCTCAATGAGCTGTATTTCGGGCCTGATATGATATCCGACGATGAGATCGCCCTCGAATGGGCGCGTATACCGCATTTTTTCTACAATTACTATGTGGTCCAGTATGCAACGGGCTTTGCCGCTGCTGTCGCGATTGCTCAGCGCATACTTGACAGGGGCGAGAGCGCGGTGCGCGACTATAAGCGTTTCCTCTCCGCAGGCAGCAGCGAGGACCCGATATCCCTGCTCAAAATTGCCGGCGTTGATATGAGCTCACCGGAGCCGGTCAACGACGCCCTGCGCCTCTTCGGGGAGCTGCTCGACGAGATGGAGGAGCTGGTCTGACAAAAAGGCCGCGATACTGCAAAAGGAAAAACAGCAGGGAAAAACAACTCAGTGGCCGAGGCAAAATGCCTCGGCCACTGAGTTGTTTATGCTGTCATTCGTCATATGTAGCAGCAGGCGCAGAAATGCCCTGGCTCCAGCTCCTGCAATGGCGGGACGGCCTGAGCACATTCGGCCGTGCATTTTTCGCATCTTGCGCGATAGCGGCATCCCTCGTCACCGGAGAGGCTGTTGCTTTCGATGAAAGCCGGCAGGCGCACGCGCTCACGGCTGAGCCTCGGGTCCGGAACTGGAATTGCCGACAGCAGCGCTCTGGTGTACGGATGAGCCGGGCGCAGTACGATGTCCTCCCGCGAACCGATCTCGACCAGACGGCCGAGGTACATTACGCCTATCCTGTCTGAGATGTGCATTACTACCGAAAGGTCATGCGATATGAAAAGGTAGGTGAGGCCAAGCTCCTCCCGTAAATCCTCGAACATGTTGACGATCTGAGACTGGTAAGACACGTCCAGGGCCGAGACTGGCTCGTCACAGACGATGAACTCCGGCTCGACCGCCAGCGCGCGGGCTATGCCTATGCGCTGCTGCTGCCCGCCGGAAAACTCTCCGGGGTAACGGAACATGTCCTGCGCGCTCAGCCCCACAGAGAACAGCAGTTTTTCACATCGCAGGGTGATTTCTGTCCTGGAAAGGCGCTTTTCCCCGGCGCGCAGACCCTCGGCAAGTATGTCCCGGACGCGCGAGCGCGGGTCGAGGGAACCGGCAGGGTTTTGAAAGACTATCTGCATTTTCCGGCGGTATTTTTTCATATTCGCGTGAGTTATGTCCACGCCGTCATACAGTATTGCGCCGGAATCGGGCTCCAACAGCCGCAGAATAGTGCGGCCGAGCGTTGTTTTGCCGCTTCCCGACTCTCCAACCAGACCAAAGGTCTCGCCACGGTTTATACTCAGGCACACGTCGTCAACGGCGTGTACAAGCCTCTTTTTCCCGTCCGGATCACGAACGGGAAAGAATTTTTTCAGGTTCTGCACGCTAAGCAGGGGAATCTCACTCATCGTCCGTCACCTCCGGGCAAAGCAGCCAACAGCTCGCGCCGTGCGTTTCGGACAGTGCCGTTTCAGGGGGCCGGCGCACGGTGCAGATGCGCATACACTCCGGGCAGCGCGGACAAAATGCGCAGCCCTCGGGCCTGTCATATGAGCCGAGCGGTGTGCCGCTGATTGGGGTGAGCCGTTCCCGGCTGAGAAGATCGGCTCCCGGTATGGCCTTGAGCAGCCCGGTAGTATAGGGATGCACAGAGCCGTAAAAAATCTCGTCGACGGTGCCCCTCTCCATAATATGGCCTCCGTACATCACGCACACCCGGTCGCAGATATCTGCGACTATCCCGAAGTTGTGCGTAATGAACACCATTGCCATGCCCGTCTCGTCGCGCAGGCGTTTAAGAAGCTGTACGATCTGGTCCTGTATCGTGACGTCAAGAGCGGTGGTTGGTTCGTCCGCGATGAGAAGTTTCGGCCTGCACAGAAGAGCCATTGCTATCATAACGCGCTGGCGCATGCCGCCGGAGAGTTCATGCTGATACCGTCTGAGCATGCGCTCAGCGTCATGGATGCCGACGGCCCTGAGCATCTCAACGGCTTTTTCGCGGGCCTGGACCGAAGAGATTTTCCCGTGGGCGCGCAGAGCCTCGACAAGCTGCGCGCCGATGGTGAACACCGGGTCAAGGCACTGCATCGGGTCCTGAAATATCATCCCGATCTCACTGCCGCGAAACTGCTCCAGCTCGCGTCCTGACAGGCTGAGTATGTCCCGGCCGTCAAAGAGGATCTCGCCGCCGGTTATCTTGCCCGGGGCGCTTAAAAGCTGCATCACGGCGTAGGCCGCGGCGCTTTTTCCGCTGCCGGATTCGCCGACGATGCCCATTATCTCCCCACGTCTGACATTGTAGATTATGCCGTTGACCGCATGTACCACACCCTCGCGGCCGGGGAAAGAGACGGACAGCCCGCGTATGTCAAGAAGAATATCGTTATCTGTCATGCCGTCGCCTCCCTTCAGTTGCTTCTGCCGCCGGTGTCGAGCGCATCGCGCAGGCCAATGCCGACAAGATTCATGCACAGCGCGCAGACGATGACCGCCAGACAGGGTATAAGGCAGACATGCGGCGCAGTGAACAGATATGAATAGCCTATGTTCACCATAATGCCCCATTCGGGCTCAGGAGGCGTTACGCCGAGGCCGATATAGCTCAAAACCGTGCAGGTGAGCAGAATCTCAGCCGCCGAAGCCGACAGGTGCACGATCAGTGGTGAGGCAACATTGTGTAGCACATGCCGGAATATGATACCGGCGCTTCCGACGCCGAGGGCGCGCGCGGCCTCAATATACTCGCTGCCCATGATGTTCATTGTCAGCGTGCGCAGAAGGCGGACCACCGGAGGGATAAAGGCAAGCGCGATAGCGTACATGTAATAACCGTGTCCCCAACCAATCGCGCACTCGACGACTATGGCAAGCAGCACTGTCGGGACGGAGGCCAGCGCCTCTGTCAGCCGCATGATGACAAGGTCCACGGTGCCGCCGAAGAAGCCGGCGAAAAGCCCGATGACCGTACCCGCAACAGCTGAGAGCGCCAGTGCGGTGAAAGTTATGCGCAGCGTCGTGCGTCCGCCGTAGAGCATGCGGGAGAGCATGTCCCGGCCAAGAGTGTCTGTACCGAGGAGATGTTCGGCGTCGGGCCCGGCACAGGTGTTTGAAAGGTCGATGGCGAGATAGTCGTACTGTGAGATGAACGGTGCAAGCGCACACAGGAGGATGACCGCAAGGAGCAGCACAAGACCGGCCACGGGCAGCGGGCTGCGGCAAAACCTCCGCGCCGCGCTTTTCCATATCCCCGGCGAGCGGGTATTATTTTTTTGTATGGTTGCAGATGTCATGTCATTCCTCAGCGGCGGTGCGCTTCTTGCTGTATTGTGCTTTCATGCGCGGGTTTACAAGTATGCAGAGCATGTCGGTCACGATGCTCACCAACATGATCACGACGGCCAGCAGCATGACGCCGCCCAGGACAACGTGCTGGTTTCGGGTCGTGATTGCGGAGACGAGGAAAGTGCCAAGCCCTGTAATATTGAAGAAATTTTCAACAATGAGCGTCGAGCAGAGCATCTGGATGATAATGTTGTTCATTGAAGAGACGATGGGTATAAGCGAGTTTTTCAGCACGTGGACGTATATCACGCGCCTTTCGTGCACTCCTTTGGCCCGCAGCGCCGTTATGTACGGCTTTCCAAGCACCTCTATCGCCGCGGCCCTTGTCATGCGCGCGATCATCGCAGAGGCCCCGGCGCCAAGCACTATGGCCGGCAGTATGTAGGACTTCCATGACGAATATGCAACGGAGGGAAGCAGCCCGAGCCAGAGTATAAATATAAGCACGAGCACAAGCGCCAGACAGTAGGACGGCACTGATGAAAACGCAAGTGACACGAACGAGACCGAATGGTCCTGCCACCGGTTCTGGTGCGTTGCGGCCATGATACCTGCCGGTATGCCGAAGGCCAGCGAAATTAAAAGGCCGATGCCCGTCAGGATGAGTGTCCGGGGTGTGCGCATGACAAGGGAAGCACCCACGGAGCGTGTCCCACCCGCGGGAGGGCCGAAATCACCGTACACGACAACGTCGTAAAAATACCGCACAAGCTTTGTCATCGCATTGTCCGAAGCGCCAACGGATTCATAAAACCGGTCAAGCGCGTCGCCGTCACCGGCGGAGGAAAACTCGTTTTCCGAAGAGCCGGGAAGGTTGTAGACAAGGAAAAACACGACGATAAGTATGCCCAGGAGCGTAGGTATCATCAAAAGTATGCGTTTTATAAAATACTTTACCAATTATATCCCACCATCTGTCTGCCGTCCGCGGCGGTATGGAAGCCGGCAGCGGAGAATATGGAAAAACGGGGCCAGGTATTGCGCTGCCCCGTTTTTTCAAGTTGTCTCAAAGAACCCTGACCCTCATGACCTCATCCATGGCGGAAATAGCCTGTGAGATATCGTCCGTTATCGGAGCCCCGGTGTCGATAACGGTGTATGCATATTCTCCGCGCGGCTTGTTTATCATGTGTTCAATGTTGATGTTCTTCCTGCTGATGAGATCGAGAAACTGGTTTATCATGCCCGGCTTGTTCAGGTGGATTACGCACAGCCGCGCAACACCCATACGGTCCAGGGAGACGCTGGGAAGGTTGACACTGTTTTTGATATTGCCGTTGTTAAGATAATCCACAAGTTCATTTGCGGCCATGACGGCGCATTTCTCCTCGCTCTCGGGAGTGGAGGCGCCGATATGCGGCATGGGCACTACATTGGGAAGTCCGGCGATGCGGCCGTTGGGGAAATCTGTGACATAGCGCGCGACCTTGCCGCGGTCAAGCCCTGCGATAAGGGCCTCGTCGTCGACGAGTTCCCCTCGCGCGATGTTGATGATACGCACATTGTCGCGCATTTTCGCGATCGCATCGGCGTCAATCATGTGGTGTGTTGATTCCATATAGGGTACGTGGATGGTTATATAATCGCAGTTTGCATAGATTGTCTCCACATCGACGGCGTGCACAACGCTGCGTGAGAGCTGCCACGCGGCCTCTACCGAGAGATAGGGGTCGTAGCCGTAGACGGTCATGCCAAGGGAAATGGCGGTGTTTGCGATCTTCGCACCGACTGCGCCCAGGCCGATAACGCCAAGTGATTTGCCGCCGATCTCGGGCCCTATGAAGGCAGATTTGCCCTTTTCGACCATGGAGGCGACCTCATCGCCGCAGTCGGCGATGCTGCGCACCCATTCGATGCCGCCGACAACGTCGCGGGAGGCGAGGATAAGCGCGCAGATGCAAAGCTCCTTGACCGCCTCGGCGTTTGCACCCGGCGCGTTAAAGACGACGATGCCTTCTTCGGTGCATTTCCCGATGGGGATATTGTTGGTACCGGCGCCGGCGCGGGCGATCGCGCAAAGCTCGGGATTAAACGGCATGTCATGCATTTTCGCACTGCGCACCATGATGCCGTGAGGAGCGTCGGTCTCCTCGCCGACTTCATATCCCTGCTGTCTGAGTATGTCAAGCCCCGTGTCGGAGATCTTGTTGAGAGTTTTTATCTTATACACGATTGTTTACCTCGAATTCCTTCATAAAATCGATGAGGGCGCGAACACCCTCCATGGGCTGGGCGTTATAGATGGAAGCGCGCATGCCGCCGGCCACGCGATGTCCCTTGAGATTGAGCAGGCCGCGGGCGGTTGCTTGTTTGGCAAACGCGGCGTCCAGATCAGCGTCACCCGTGCGGAAAGTGATATTCATATCCGAACGGGAGTCTTTTTCAGCGTTGGCTATGTAGAAAGAGCTGTTGTCGAGGTAATCGTACACGAGCGAAGCCTTTTCATGCTTGAGCTTTTCCATACCGGCGACGCCTCCCTGTTTTTCCAGCCAGTCGAGCACGAGGCCGAGAATGTATATATTCCAGCACGGGGGAGTGTTATACATCGAATCTTTCTCAATCATCCGCTGATAGCTCATCATAAGCGGGGTGAAAGGCAGCTCGCTGCCAGCCAGAGACTTGTCGATGATGACGACGGTCAGGCCGGAAGGAGCCATGTTTTTCTGGGCACCGGCGAAGATGATGCCGTATTTGGATACATCGACGGGCTGCGAGAGGATGTCGGAGGACATGTCGCACACGAGGGGAACACGGCCCGTTGCAGGCACATAGTGCCATTCTGTGCCATAGATGGTGTTGTTGGAAGTGTAATAGAAATATCTGGCGTCGGGATCGAGCTTCAGCTCCTCCTGCGCCGGTATTCTGGTAAAACCGCACTCCTGCGTCGTGGCGGCGAGGTTCACACTGCCGTATTTCATTGCCTCCTTATATGCGATGTTCGCAAAATGCCCGGTGACAGCATAATCCGCGCTGCCGTTTTCACCCATAAGGTTCATCGGGACCATGGAAAATTGCAGGCTTGCACCGCCCTGGAGCATGAGGATTTCATGCGTGTCGGGAACGGAAAGCGTGGCTTTGAGCTTTGCCTTTGTACTGTCGAAAATGTCCTGAAACCAGCTGCTGCGGTGGCTCATCTCCATAACGGACATGCCGCTTCCGGCACAGTTGAGTATCTCGGCCGAGGCGCGCTCGAGCACCTCCTGCGGCAGCACCGATGGGCCCGCAGAGAAATTGAATGTTTCGCTTCTGGTCATTTTGCTAACCCTCCGAAATCACGGTAATTTGTTAAATGGCAAAATCAAATAAATTATATAACAATGTATTGGCAAAATCAAATAACTTCTCCGACAAGCATTTCGCCGGAAACGCCGGTTATTTTAACATTTCTGACAATGCCGTGCAGTGTGACGGCAGGAACGGCCACCTGGCAGTAATTATCGGCATGGCCAACAGAGAATTCATCGCCGTCTGTTTCAAACAGCACGGACAGCGTCTGCCCGACGCAACTGTCGAGAAACTCCCGGCGCATCCCGTCTGCGACGAGCTGGGCCTCATGCGCACGGCGGGACTTTTCGGCTCTTGACAACTGGCCGTCCATTGAGGCGGCCTTTGTGCCGGGTCGCGCGGAGTACGGGAAAATATGCATCTGAGAAAAGCCGCAGTTACGGATAAATTCAAGTGTCTGGCGATGCTCGGCTTCCGTTTCCCCGGGAAAGCCGGTTATCAGGTCGGCTGTCAGCCCACAGCCCGGGAACCAGCGACGAAGCAGCTCAGTGCGTGAGAGGAAGAATTCCGTGTCGTATTTTCTGTTCATCCGGCGCAGGACCCCGTCGCAGCCGGACTGAAGCGAGAGATGGAAATGCCGGCAGAGCCTGCCGGTCCTGGAAAGCCTGCGGCAGAACTCCTCGGTTATGACGGTCGGCTCAAGCGAACCAAGGCGGACGCGCGCCCCGGGCGCTGCGTCGATTATTGCCTCGGTAACGCTGGCAAGGTTGGAACCGTCGCGAAGGTCCTTGCCGTAGGACGCGATCTCGATCCCTGTGACAACAAGCTCCCGGAAGCCCTCGCTATTCAGCCCGGCTGCCAGACTGACACAATCCTGCTCAGGAAGGGAGCGGACCCGGCCGCGTGCGTAAGGGATTATGCAGTAGGTGCAGAAATTGTCGCAGCCGTCCTGGATTTTCAGCATCGCGCGGGTGCGGTGCTCTACCGCGCCGGCGGGCAGCGGCTCAAACTTCAGCCGTCTGAACGGATCATCGATCTCAACGACAGGGCTTCGACGCTCTTGCAGCAGGGCGTCCAGCGCGTCGAGCAGGCCGCGTCTGTCCCCGCTGCCAAACACGAGATCGGCACCGAGTCCCACTATCTCATCGGGTTCGATCTGGGAAAAACAGCCGCAGACCGCAACGACCGCATCGGGGTTTTCCGCTTTCATGCGACGTATCGCCTGGCGGGATTTGCGCCCGCTTTCGGCGGTCACAGCGCAGGTGTTAATTATCACGGCGTCTGCGTCCCCTTCGTTACTCGGAGTATAGCCGCGCTCGGCGAGCAGCTTTTCCATGGCCGCCGACTCATATTGGTTGACCTTGCAGCCAAGTGTGGTTATGGAGTATTTCATGATATGCCGTCCTTTTGGTGTTGACAAAAATCCCTGTCAAATCAATAATAGGGAACAGAGCCAGACAAATATGGTATGGAGTTGATAAGCATTGATATATTTCGATAACGCCGCCACGACTCAGGTCTGTCCGGAGGCGGCGCAGAAAGCTTTTGAAATGATGACGCAGGGATATGGAAACCCGTCGTCTGGTCATTCGCCCGGTCGTGCGGCGAGGGAGGCGCTCAGATCTGCTCGCGAGCGTGTCGCATCCGCTCTTGGCGCCGCCGAACCGTCGGAGATATTTTTTACTTCCTGCGGTACGGAAAGCGACAACTGGGCTCTGCTTGCCGGCGCGGAGAAGATGCGCCGGTATGGCAGGCACATAATAAGCTCACAGGTCGAGCATGACGCCGTCCTGAAAACTCTGGACAAGCTCGAGCATGACGGCTGGGAGGTCACGCGCCTGGCACCGGAACCCGACGGAAGCATCAGTATATCAAAACTATCCTCGGCGCTCAGGCCGGACACTGCACTCGTTTCTCTCATGATGGTAAACAGCGAAACCGGGGCCATAACGGATATCGCGGGCGCCGCCAAAGCCATAAAGGCGGCAAAATGTCCGGCACTGCTGCACACAGACGCCGTACAGGGATATATGAAGATCCCGTTTCAGGCAAAAAACCTGGGAGCGGACATGATATCGATAAGCGGACATAAAATACATGCCCCCAAAGGTATAGGCTCATTGTATGTCAGAAGCGGCCTGAACATCGCCCCGATGATCCTCGGCGGAGGGCAGGAGGACGGTAAACGTTCCGGTACGGAGCCTATGCCGCAGATCTGCGCCTTCGCAGAGGCCTCCGATCAGGCGGTAAAGGCCATGCCGGCGGCTGTTGAGAGTATGGAGAGAATAAAGCGCCATATAATTGAGCGCGTCACGGCCGAGATTCCTGAATGCATCATCATCGGCGGCGGGGCCAGCCACATCCTGTGCATATCCCTGCCCGGATACCGCGGGGAAGTGCTTCTCAACGCGCTGGACAGCCGCGGCATCTGCATCTCCCGCGGCTCAGCCTGCAAGCGTGGGCGGCGCAGCCATGTGCTGACAGCCATGGGCCTGCCTGCCCGCGTCATCGACGGCGCGATAAGGCTGAGTTTTTCACGTTACAACACCATGCAGGAGGCGGACGCGTTCTGCGACGAGCTATTTCTTGCCAAAGGGAGTCTTTTTCCTGCTCTTTGAATTCCTGGAATTCTCATCATCACCGTCTCCGTCGGTGTCATCACCGTCGGGGACGGTGTTTTTTCCCTCTGCCATGCTCACTGCCCGGCCTGTTTCAGGGTCAATGTAGTCAAGCGTTTCATATACCTCGCTCTCGGTGGACAGTCCCCGGCGCTCAAGCGCGGAGCTGACAAGATAGTGCCCCGCCGCCAGAACAACTGTCATGACCGGTACTCCGAGCACCATTCCCGCAAAGCCAAACAGCCCTCCGCCTATAAGTATTGAGAAAATTACCCAGAAACCCTTGATCCCAACAGTCCTGCCGAGGATTTTCGGGACAAGGACGTTTCCGTCAAACTGCTGAAGTATGAAGATGAATATGACGAAAATAAGACATTTGACGGGTGAAACCATAAGTATAAGAAAAACGGAGGGGATGGCGCCGATAAACGGACCGAAAAAGGGAATTATATTGAAAACGCCAACGATAACACTGATTAATACGGCGTATGGCATGCCCAGTATGCTGCAGACTATATAGCACAAAACGCCTATCATCAGGCTGTCGATGAGGGTCCCTGAGATAAACCGCATAAATGTATCGTCGACGAATCGGACGGCATTTAATATGCGCTTTGCCCTATCCAGCGGGAAGATACCATACAGCAGCTTCTTGCAGGCTCCGCTGAACTTCTCCGTGTTGTACATGAGATAAAGGGAGACGATGAACCCTATGAAAAGGTCGAACACCGCGCGTACTACCCTGTAAACTCCGGTCGTAACATTTGTAAGTATGCTCTCGAGCTGCGGAAGGATGGAGTTTTGGAACCAGTTTGTGAGAGCACCGGATGTCGAATCGAGCAGGGAAACAGTCATATCCTCCAGTTCCGGATAATTGGACAGTTTGTCCTGCACCCAGCTTACGGCGGTTGTGGCGTAGCTTGGCAGATTAATTACCAGTGTTTCTATACTTTCATAGACCTGTGGCAGAAGCATCCATAGCAGAGAGACAAGCACGATCACAAGCAGAATCAGAGAGAGCGCGCACGCGGCCCCACGGGCTGCCTTTGGTGCATTGTCAGGCTTCCTGCGGCAGAGCTTTTTGAAAAGGGGGTCAAAAAATGTGCGCTGGAAAAATTTCAAAACGGGCTGAAGCAAATAGGCGATAACGCATCCCCAGACGATGGGGCTGAGTACGCCAAGTATCTGAGAGATCACGGATCTGATACCCGACAGATGCTGCAGTAGCATGTAGGAAAGGATCGACGCTATGATAACGAAAAACGCGACAAGCCCCCAACAAAGGTATTTTTTGTCGTCAAAAAGATGCTTCATTAAAATATCACCGTCCCCTTTAGCGATGTGGTCATAAATAATATACCCTGCGGCTCTGTCCTGCGTCAAGGAATAAAGAAAATAGAATTTGTTCACATAAAATTTGCAATTAAATTTATATAAATTCATTGACAAATTATATGTGTTATGGTAACATGATCAGCAGAACGGGAGGAATGCGAAAAATGAACAAAAGTCTGTATCCTCTGATGCTGTCGGACGACGTCGTCTCGGCGATCGACCGGCTGGCATATGAACACGGAACGAACCGCTCTAACATGATAAATCAGATACTGGCCGAGTATGTGTCATATACGACGCCGGAAAAGCGTATGGAGGGGATATTTGCAAACGTGGAAAAGCTGCTGTCCGGAAGGGACAGATTCCAGATACTCCTGCAAAACTCCGAAAGCGTATTTTCCCTGCGTTCGCCTCTCACATATAAATACAATCCGAATGTGCGCTACACTGTGGAGCTGTACCGCGCTTTCCGGGGAGATGCCTTTGGGGAGCTGCGGATAAGTCTGCGTACCCAGAACTCGAGCCTTTTATTGTATCTGACACAGTTTTACAAACTGTGGATCAAGCTTGAGAGCGCGTATAACCCGAATTGCGAGTATGTTCTCGACGGCGGGAAGCTTACGCGCAAGCTTAAACTCGACGCAAGCCTCGCGGAAAAAACCAACGAGGAGGACGTCGGACGGCTGATAGCCGATTTTATAATGTATTTTGACAGGGCGATGAAAGCCTTTTTCTATAATCTCAATGACAGCAGCCAGGCTGTGGAGCAGACCGGAAGGGTCATTAGGGAGTATTACCGCAGCACTCCGGCTTTCATCTGACCGTGGGGAGGTTAAGAATATGAACGCACAGAAATTCACACAGAAAAGTCTGGAGGCCGTACAGTCGGCCCAGTCGGTAGCCGTTGAAAACGGCAACCAGGAGCTGAAACAGGCTCATATGCTGCTTGCTCTGCTCAGGCAGCAGGAGGGGCTTATACCCCAGCTTATGAGCGCGATGGGAGCCTCTCCGGAGGCTATGATAAGGGAGCTCGACAGCGCGGTATCGCGCTTTCCCAAAGTCTCCGGTTCCGGCGCGGGCAACGTGTATCTCTCCCGCGAGCTGGAACAGGCGCTCACGGCCGCTGAAAAGGCGGCCGACGGTATGACGGACGAGTATATCTCCGTCGAGCACATCGTCATGGGCCTGATAGACAAGGCCGACGATACACTTAAAAGGATCTTCCGTGAGCACAATATAACAAAGGACGGCTTTATGACGGCGCTGCGCTCCGTGCGCGGAAACCAGCGGGTAACCAGTGACGATCCGGAAGGGACCTATGACGTGCTTAAAAAATACGGCCAGGATCTGACAGAGCTTGCGCGTAATCAGAAGCTCGACCCCGTCATCGGCCGGGACGACGAGATACGCAATGTCATACGCATACTCTCACGAAAGACCAAGAATAACCCCTGCCTGATAGGCGAGCCGGGCGTTGGCAAAACCGCAATAGCCGAGGGACTGGCAATGCGTATCGTGCGCGGCGACGTGCCCGACAACCTGAAGGACCGCATGCTGTTCTCCCTGGATATGGGCAGCCTTGTCGCCGGCGCAAAGTTCCGCGGAGAGTTTGAAGAGAGACTCAAGGCAGTCCTCAATGAGATAAAGCAGTCCGACGGGAAAATAATCCTGTTTATAGACGAGCTGCACACGATAGTAGGCGCCGGCAAGACTGACGGTGCGATGGATGCGGGCAACCTGCTCAAGCCCATGCTCGCCCGAGGCGAACTGCACTGTATCGGCGCAACGACCTTAAACGAATACCGTCAGTACATCGAAAAGGACGCGGCGCTTGAGCGCAGGTTCCAGCCCGTAATGGTCAACGAGCCGAGCGTGGAGGATACGATATCCATTCTGCGAGGCCTGAAAGACCGGTATGAGGTGTACCATGGCGTCAAGATACAGGATCAGGCGCTCATTGCGGCGGCAACGCTTTCAAACCGTTATATCTCCGACCGCTTCCTGCCCGATAAGGCAATTGACCTTGTCGACGAAGCCTGCGCCATGATAAAGACGGAGCTCGACTCCATGCCGACGGAGATGGACGAGGTTTCGCGTAAGATTATGCAGCTTGAGATCGAAGAGACGGCCCTCAAGAAAGAGGATGACAAACTTTCAAAGGAGCACCTGGCCCAGATACAGGAGGAGCTTTACAATCTGCGCGACGAATTTTCCGTGAAGAAGGCGTGCTGGGAGAACGAAAAGAACTCCATAGGAAAGGCACAGAGGATCAGGGAGGAGATAGACTCCGTAAACTCCCAGATAGAGATTGCTCAGAACGAATATGACCTGGGCAAGGCCTCTGAACTGAAATACGGACGGTTGCCACAGCTTCAAAAGGAGCTGGAGGAGGCCGAGCGGGACGCGGAACTCGGCAAGAACACGCTTTTGCGCGACCGCGTGACCGAGGAGGAGATAGCGCGCATAGTCGGCCGCTGGACCGGCATACCGGTGTCAAAGCTGATGGAGGGCGAACGCGAGAAGCTGCTTCATCTCGATGATACGCTGCACCAGCGAGTGATAGGACAGGACGAGGCGGTAGAGCGCGTGTCCGATGCAATACTGCGCTCCCGAGCCGGTATACAGGACCCGAAGCGCCCGATAGGCTCCTTCCTGTTCCTCGGCCCGACCGGCGTCGGCAAGACCGAGCTGGCAAAGGCTCTGGCAGAAGCCCTGTTTGACGATGAGGGTGCGATGGTGCGTATCGACATGAGCGAATATATGGAGAAATACTCCGTGTCCCGGCTCATCGGCGCGCCTCCCGGATACGTCGGGTACGACGAGGGCGGCCAGCTTACAGAGGCGGTGCGCCG